>DASYTI010000068.1 GCA_036002485.1 Candidatus Methylomirabilota bacterium
CGTGGTGGCGTGCCACGGCATGGGCGCCTCCAAGGACAGCGACAAGTACCTCCTGCTCGGCCAGGATTTCCCCGAGGCGGGCCTGGCCCTGGCGCGCTTCGACTTCCGGGGCAGCGGTGAGTCGGGCGGGCTCGGACGCAACGCCACCATCGCCTCGCGGATCGCCGACGTCGAAGGCGTACTGGCGCATCTCGCCGGGCACCGCGCGCTCAACGGGCGCTTCGGGCTGCTCGGCTCGAGCCTGGGCGGCTACGTCGCGATGTGGGCGGCCTCCCGAAGCCGCGGGGCCATGCCGGTGGTGACGTGGAACGCGCCGGCGAATCTGACCGGACTTCCCGACTCAGATCCCAGCGATATCACCTCGCCCGGCCCCGCCCTCGTGGCCGAGGTGCGGGCGGGCCGGCATGCCGTGGCCCCCGAGGCGGTGGACCGCGTGCTCGTCGTCCAGGGCGGCTGCGACGACGTCGTCCCTCCCGATCATGCGCGCGTGCTCTTCGAGCGCGCGAGGGAACCGCGCGAGCTCTGCCTGCTCCCGGGCGCCGATCATCGCCTGACGGATCCGCTCCACCGCCGCGAGGCGGTGAAGCGAAGCCGGGACTGGCTCCTCCGGCACCTCTGCACGGCCTCCGGATGATCAACCCCGCCCGCATGAAGGATGAATTCCTCGACCTCGTGTCGATCTCGAGCCTCTCCAGGCGCGAGGGAGCCATCGCCCGGCGCCTCGAGACCATCTTGAAAGGCATGGGCGCCACCCTCGAGGTGGACGATGCCGGCGAGAAGGTGGGCGGGGAGACAGGCAACTTGCTGGCGCGGTTCGCGGGCACCAAGCCCGGCGCGTCGCCCTTTCTCCTCTCGGCCCACATGGACACGGTGGGCCCGGCCGAGAAGATCCGCGTGCAGGTCGAGGGCGACATCGTGCGCACGGACCGGACCACCGTCCTGGGCGGTGACGACAAGGCGGGAATCGTGGCCATCTTCGAGGCCATCCGGATCCTGCGCGAGAAGAGCATTCCCCACGGCGACCTCGAGGTGGTGCTGAGCATTTGCGAGGAGACCGGCCTACTGGGGGCCAAGCACTTCGACACCGGGCGTCTCAAAGCGCGACGCGGTCTCGTGCTCGACGTGGACGGAGTCTGCGAGCTGATCACGCGGGCCCCCGCCGCCAACCGGCTCACCTTTACCGTGACCGGGCTCGAGGCGCATGCCGGCATATGCCCCGAGCGGGGTCTCTCGGCCATCCAGATCGCGAGCGAGGCCATCGCCGGCATGAAGCTCGGTCGGCTGGATGCCGAGACGACCGCCAACCTCGGCGTGATCGAGGGGGGCCTCTCGACCAATATCGTGCCCACGCGGGTGATCGTGAGGGGCGAGACGCGGAGCCTGTCGCTGGAAAAGTTGCAGGCCCAGACCGAGCACATGCGGAGGCGCTTCGAGGACGCCGCGGCCCGCCATCAGGTGGCGCTCGAAGACGGCCTGCACCGGGCGCGCTTCGAGGCTCAGATAGACCGGCAGTACGAGCGCCTCGACGTCTCCGATCAGGCGCCCATCGTCGGGCTGGTCGCCGAGGCGGCGCGCCGAATCGGTCGCACCTTGACCACGCGGGCCACGGGCGGCGGCTCCGATGCGAATGTCCTCGCGGCGCGGGGGCTCGAGATCGCCAACCTGGGCTGCGGGATGCGGGATATCCATACCGTCAACGAGTGGGTGGACATGAAGGACCTGCACACGACGGCCGCCCTCGTTGTGGAGACCGTGACAGCTCACGCCGCCTCCGCCTGACCGCCTTCGCGGCCCAGGTATGGTTGAAGTAGGATAGGCGCCGTGGAACGCATCGGAGACCTTCTCCTCGAGCATGCCCCCGCCGCGGGGCCGCTCAAGCCCTGCCCGCTCCTCTTCGTCCACGGCATGAATGGCGGCGCCTGGTATCTGCGTCCGTGGCTCTATGCCGCCGCCCAGGCGGGCTGGGACTCCTGGGCCTTGAATCTTCGCGGGCACCACGGCAGCCGTCCCGTGCCCGACCTTGGACGCGTCTCGGTGGCGGAATACATCGAGGACGTGGAGGACTGCCTGCGTCACTTCGGCGCCGCCGTCCTCATCGGTCACTCCATGGGCGGGCTGATCGCCCAGAAAGCCGCGGAGGGCGGGCGAGTCCGCGCGGCGGTTTTCGCCGCGAGCGCGACTCCTCGTGGAATCCGCGTGATGACCTGGTCCCTGCTCATGGCCCTGCCACACTACGCCCTGCCCGTGCTGCGGAGCCGCGAGTTCCTGCCCAGGCGGGAAGACGCACTGAACTTCCTCGGCAATCGGCTTTCGCCCGAGCTCCAGGCCTGGGCCTTTCCTCAGCTCGTGCCGGAGTCGGGACGCGCGGCGCGCCAGATGGCGCTGGGGGGGATCAAGGTCGACCCGGAAGGCATTCGCTGCCCGACTCTAGTGGTGGGCGCCGAGGACGATCGAATCACGCCCGCCGCGGTCCAGCGGAAGATCGCCGCGCGCTATGGCTCCCGCTATCTGGAGGTGCCCGGGCACGCGCACATGCTGATGCTGGAAGACGGCTGGGAGCTCGTGTTCAAGGAGATCCTCAACTGGCTAGACGAGGCGACCAAACCCTCGCCGTAACAGCTTGCCCCCTCACCCTGCCCTCTCCCCCGATGGGGGAGAGGGATGCAAAGTGCCAGTTCTGGATCCCTCTCCCCTCTGGGGAGAGGGCAGGGTGAGGGGATCCGTTCAGCGGTCATTCCGTAGGTAGCAGGCGACTAGGAGCGGCGGATTTGAATGATGGAGGCCGCGTGCAGGACCCAGGCGAGGGGGACGAGGAAGCAGGGTAGCCAGACGTAGGGCCAGTCGCCGATGAAGGTGACGGGCGGATCGGTCACGAAGACCTGGAAGGTCGGGGTCGACAGCTGGGCGTGGACGACGACGTTGAGTAAAACGAGAATGCCGGCCACATTCCACCAGAGGGCGACCCGCTTGGGCCAGGCCTTCTTCACGAAACAGAAATAGCCGACGGGGATGGCGGTCAAACCCACCAGGATATCGACGTTGCGTCCTTCGAACGTCATGATCGCGGGCACCCGGTGCTGGACGAAGAGCAGCCAGAGAATGATTTCCATGACGATGCGAAAGGACTGCAGATAGAGCGGCCACTGGAGCGGCGTCGCCGCAAGGAGCGCCCGCGTCTGTCGGGAGTAGAAGAACAGGAGCAAGCCGGCGACCAGCGGCGCGAACGCGGCCGGCAAGATCCTCGGGGGCAGGCTGCTCCAGTCCTGGAAGAAGCCACGGATGGCCAGCGAGCCTGTCAGGGCCAGCCAGCCGATGAGGGCGAGTCCGGCCACCCCCGGGACACGCCGGCGCGCCGACCAGGCAATCAGGATCGCGGCCAGGATCAAGACCAGGGCGATGAAGAGGAAGTCGGTCAGCTTCTCCATCAGCCGCGGGTCAGGCCCGGGCGGAGCCGAGATCGCGCGCGGCGGACTCGCCGGCTATCTTGCCGAAGACGGAGCCGGCCATGAGCCCGGCCCCGCCCGGATAGTTGTGGTAGAAGAGCCCGCCCACCAGCTCGCCCGCGGCATAGAGGCCGCGAATGGGCTGGTCCTCGATGTCCTGCACCTGCGCGCGCAGGTCCACGCGGAGACCGCCGAAGGTGAAGGTAATCCCGCAGGTGACGGCGAAGCCCACATAGGGTGGCGTGTCGAGGGCCTGGGCCCAGTTCGTCTTGGGCGGGGTGATGCCCCGCGTGCCCCGGCCGTCGAGGATGGCGGGGTTGAAGGGCCTGTCCTGCACGGCGGCATTGAATTCGCTCACGGTGCGGACGAGACCCTGGGGGTCAATCTCGAGCTTCCTGGCCAGCTCCTCGATGGTGGGGGCTTCGGCTTTGGTGATCTCGCGGATCCGGTACTCCTCGCGGAGAATCGGCAAGGTCTTCTGGTCGAAGATCTGGAAGGCCGTCTGCTGAGGCTGCCGGATGACCGCCTGCCCGTACTTGACATAGGTGAAGTTGCGGAAGTCCGCGCCTTCGTCCACGAAGCGTTGCCCGTGGACATTGACCATGATGCCGAGCGGGTAGGAGTGCTTCTGGAACATGTCACCGACCTTGCGATCGCCGAAGGCCGGCGCGTTCAGATCCCACTGGACGGCATGGCAGGAGGACCAGTGGCCATAGGCCTGGGCCCCGATGTCCAGCGCCATGCGAATGCCCTCGCCGGTGTTGTGGCGGGTGCCGCGCACGCGGGCGAGGTCCCAGTTGGGGCCGAGATAGCGAGTTCGCCATTCTGGATTCGCCTCGAAGCCGCCGCAGGCCAGGACGACCGCGCGGGTGGGGATCTCCACCAGGCCTTCGGGCGAGCGCACCACGAGACCGGTGATGCCGCCCTTGTTGTCGGTCAGGAGCTGTCGCGCGCCGTGCCCGTAACGCACCTCGATGCCGACCTTGCGCGCGCGATCGAGCTGCATCTCCACGAGGCCGGGGCCGCCGCCCACCGCCTCGACGTTGAGCCCGCCCCAGAACTGGTGCTTGCCCTCGACCTGGTAGGACTGGCGGGCGAACATGAGAATCCACCGCAGACCCTGGCTCCGCATCCAGGCCACGGTGGGACGCGAGCGCTGGACGAGGTGCTGGGCCATGTCGAAGTCGGAGCGCCCCTCCGTCACGCGCATCAGGTCGTCGTAGAACTGGTTTTCCGTGTAGGGAGGCACCACGATGCTCCGCGCTTCCTCCTCCGAGATGTCCGGCAGAATGTCGCGCCGGAGATCCTCGAGACCCTGGTGGGCGAAGCGGAATCCTCCCGCCGTGAAGAAGGAGTTGCCGCCGCGCTGGGACTCGGGCGCCTTCTCGACCACGAGCACGGAGGCGCCGGCCTCGCGCGCGGCGAGCGCCGCGCACAGGGCCGCATTACCGGTGCCCGCCACGACGACATCGTATGCCTTACTCATCGGAGAACCCCCGGGGAGGACTACTCGGTTAACCGACTATCTCTTCGCCGCCGTCCACCCCGATGACGTTACCCGTCATCCAGTAGGTGTCCGGATGCGAGAGCACCACGATGGCCTTGGCGACGTCCTCGACCGTGGTCAGCCGGCGATGCGGATTGCGCTGGGCCGCCTTCTGGGAAAACGCTTCGTAGTTGGGGATCTTCTGCGCGGCGGGCGTGGCGGTGACGCCGGCGCGGATGGAGTTCGCGGTGATCCCGTGGCCGGCCAGCTCGGCGGCGAGCTGGCGGATATTGGACTCGAGCGCGGCCTTGGCCGCCGACACCGGGCCATAGAACGGCAGCACGCGCGCGCCCCCCGAGGACGTCATGGCGTAGATATGGCCGCCTCGGCCCATGAGGCCGCGGCCCACCAGCTCTTGAGCCCAGTAGATGAGGCTGTGGGCCATCACGTCGAGCGTCATGTCCATCTGCGCCTTGGTGACGGACTCTTTCATGGGATCGGCAATGAAGAGCTTGAGGGTGCCGAAGGCCAGGGAATGGAGCATGACCCGGAGCTGACCCAGCTCGCCCCGCTCGCGCAGGATGCGCTCCATGTCCGCCGCGGTCTCCGCGCGCCGCTCCTCGTCGGCGGCATTGATATTGTAAAAGCGCGCCTCGCGGCCCAGGCTCTTGATGTCGGCGGCCAATTTTTCCGCGTTGGGCAAGGTCGCCTTGCGGTCGAGGTGCACGCCGAAGATGTTGAGGCCGGCCCGCGCCAGGGCCATGCTGGTGGCCGCGCCGAAGCCCGAGGAGGCGCCGAGGACGAGCGCCCAGCCGTACAGGGTGATCGGTGGTGCCTCCGTCGCCATCGTATGCGTCTCCTTGGTTGAGCAACGGCGTGATCCGGCGAACCGCGCGAGCATTCTATCATTCTGCCCTCCCGGTACTGGGCCAAGTTGCGAGTCACATCAACCCAGCTCTCGCCTCGGGCCACGCCCTCGGCTCGAAGAGCCACGCCCGAGGGAGCCTGCAACGCGAGGCGTACCTGTATGTACGTTGAGCGTTGCAGGCGACCGAGAACGTGGCCGTTCGAGCTGACCGGCCCCGCAGCGAGGCGAGAGCTGAATAGAACTGGCGAAGCAAATTGGCCCAGTACCGTGGTTCTCGGATACTCGGCGGCGTGCTACCATGACCCTCGCCCATGGGCCGGACGGCTGGCATCATCCTCATCGGCAACGAGCTTCTCTCCGGCAAGGTCGTGGACGCCAATGCGGCCTACCTGTGCCGCGAGCTTCGCATGCTCGGCGTCGACGTGCGTCGCATCGTGGTCATTCCCGACGAGGTGGATCAGATCGCCGCCGAGGTCGCCGAGTTCAGCGGGAGCTTCGACGTGGTCTTCACCTCCGGCGGGGTGGGGCCCACCCACGATGACGTGACGATCGAGGGGGTGGCGCGCGCGTTCGGCGTTCCCGTGGTCAGGGACGCTCGCATGGTCGAGGTCATCCAGCGCTTCGCGGGCGGCCAGCTCAATGCGGCGCGGCTCCGCATGGCCGAGATCCCGGAGGGCGCGCTCCCCATGATGGGGGACGGGCTCGTGTTTCCGGCGGTGGTCATGAAGAACGTCTACGTCTTGCCCGGAGTGCCCGAGCTCTTCCGGCAGAAGTTCGAGGGGCTCAAGGAGCAGTTCCGGGACGAGCCCTTCCATCTGGTCAGCGTCTTTCTGAGCGTGGGGGAGGGGACGCTGGCCGAGCACCTCAACGAGGTCGTCCGCGGCTATCCGGAGCTCATGCTGGGCTCGTATCCGGAGCTCGCGAACCCCGAGTACAAGGTCAAGGTCACCCTCGAGTCCAAGGATCGGACCTACATGGAGCGAGCGCTCGGTGATTTCCTCGCGAGGCTGCCCGCCGCCGTGGTGGTGCGCATCCAGAAATAGCCCCTCTAGAGGAGATCGCGCATGGCGGACACGACGAAGTCTTTCGGCGAATCGCTGGCCGCGGAGGTGCGGGCGGGCAGGAGCTTCGGTGGCCACCCGCTCTGGTTCAAGATCCAGGAGGGGCGGCTGTCCCGTCCCCAGGTGCAGGGCTTCGCCAAGCAGTTCTTCCTCCAGGTGCTCGAGTTCCCCCGGGCCGTCTCGGCCCTGCACTCCCGCTGCACGGACATGGGTGAGCGGGTCAAGCTCGCCGAGTCGGTCTACGAGGAAGAAACGGGACGCCTCTCGGGCTCCAAGGCCCACCCCGAGCTCTTCCTCGACTTCGCCACCGGGCTCGGGCTGCCGCGCCACGAGGTGCTGACCGCCACCGCCTTGCCCTCGACGGCGGCCCTCATCCACTGGTTCGAGTATTCCACGAAGATCCTGCCTTTTCTCGAAGGCGTGGCCGCGATCAACCTGGCCGCGGAGGGACAGGTCGTGGGCGCCTTCGGCCCCTTCGCGCGCGGGCTCCAGAAGCACTACGGCCTGGACGAGGCGCAGGTCGCCTTCTGGGACGTGCACGAGCTCGCCGACGCCGAGCACTCCGATGTCGGCGACCACATCGTGATCAAGGGCGCCACCACCCCCGAGAGCCAGGACCAGATCCGCCGCGTCGTGCGCACCTCGCTCGGCATGTGGTGGCAGTTCTTCCAGGGCATCGATCAGGAGTACGGCCAAGTCTAGCCTGGACCATTCGCAGACAACGCCACCCTCACCCAACCCTCTCCCTCTCCGAGGGAGAGGGATTCATTTTGATCCCTCGCCCCCGGAGGGGGAGAGGGCCGCAGTTCGAGCTGAAGGGTGAAACCCTGAGGCGAGAGCTGAGTAGATCAGGGGGAGTCCAGAATGCGACACGCGCGTTTGTGAATAATTCTCGTGACGGCCCTCCGCGAGGCGGATGCTATTCTGGTGGCATGAGGGGCGAGACGGGCCATCTGGAGACGGGGCGCCGGGTCGCCGCGATGATCTACGGCGCCATGATGGGCAGCGTGCTGCTCTACGCCGTGGCAGTCGAGGTGGTGAATTTCTCGCAGGCACCGTTCTCGGGCTTTGCCGCCAGAACGATGGATCCCACGGTCCGCTACGCGCTCTGGGGTGTCGCCCTCCTCCAGATCGTCCTCATCGCGTTGGTGCGCCGCTCCCTTCTCGCCAGGTCAGGGGCGCCCTCCTCGATGGCCCCCGCGGCGTCGGTGGCCAAGCTCATCACGGTGGCCATCGTCACCGCGGCCCTCGCCGAGATCCCGGCCATTCTCGGCCTCGTGCTCTTCATGGTCTCGGGGCTCCGCGCGGATTTCTACGGGCTCCTGACTCTGTCGCTGGCCCTGCTCGCCACTTGGTTCCCGCGGCTGGAGTCGTGGCGCGAGTGGGCCGCCGAGCCGCCGGCCAGCGGCTGAAGCCGTCGCGAAGCCCATGAGCGCTTCGCCCTATCAGTTCAAGTCCGACCCGTATTCGAGCCATACCCTGATCTTGAACAGACTGGGGCCGGGGCAGGGAAGGCGCGCCCTCGATGTCGGAGCGGCTGACGGTTTCCTCTCCGAGCTCCTGTCTCGCCAGGGCTGGCAGGTCACGGCTCTCGAGCGCGATCCCGCCCAGGCCGCCAAGGCGCGCGGGCGCTGCCACGAAGTCATCGTGGCCGACCTCGATCAGGCCGCGCCCAAGCTGTCGGGCACCTTTGACGCCATCGTTTACGGCGACGTGCTCGAGCACCTGACGGATCCGCTGCCCGTGCTGGTGGCCATCAACCGCTCGCTGGCGCCCGCGGGACGCGTGATGGTGTCCGTCCCCAATGTCGCCCATCTCTGGGTGCGTCTCCAGCTCCTACTCGGACGCTGGGACTATGCCGACCGCGGCATTCTCGACCGCACGCACCTGCGCTTCTTCACCCGACGCACCTTCGTGCGTTTTCTCGAGGACGCGGGACTGAGCGTGACGGAGCTGGCCTCGACTCCGGTGCCCCTGCCCCTGGTGGTCCCCCCGCGTCTGCACGGCGCCGTGCTGGACGCTGTCCACTCGGCGAATGCCGCGGCCGCGCGCGCGTGGACGAGCGGGCTCGCCTATCAGCTCGTGGCCGTCTGCCGGCGCGCGGCCGCGGGAGCGCGCTGATGGCGCAGCCCAAGGTCGTGGTGGTCATGCCCGCCTACAATGCGGGCCGGACGCTCAAGCTGACCTACGAGGAGCTGCCCAAGGAGTCGGTCAACCTCGTCATCCTGGTGGACGACGGCTCCCGCGACCAGACCCTCGAGATCGCGCGCGAGCTCGGCCTGGAGATCTTCGTCCACGACAAGAACTACGGCTACGGGGCAAACCAGAAGACGTGCTACACCGAGGCCCTCAAGGCGGGGGCGGACATCGTGGTCATGGTCCACCCCGACTATCAGTACGATCCGACCCTCGTGCCCAAGATGATCGAGCCCATCGTCAAGGGCGAGGCCGATCTCGTGCTGGGCTCGCGACTCAAGGGCGGGGGCTCCGCCATCGCCCAGGGCATGCCGTGGTGGAAATACATCGCGAACCGATTCCTGACGGGCGTCGAGAACGTGTGCTTCGGCCTGCACCTCTCGGAGTACCACACGGGCTACCGGGCCTTCAATCGTGATGCGCTGGAGGCCGTCAACTTCCGGATGAACTCCGACGGCTTCGTCTTCGACCAGGAGATCATTGCCCAGGCCGTGTCCGCGGGCTTCCGGATCTCCGAGATCGCGGTGCCCGTCCGCTACTTCGCCGAGGCCTCCTCCGCGAGCTTCTTCGCCTCGTGCGCCTACGGGCTCAAGATCCTCTGGGTGGTGACGCGCTACACCCTGCACAGGAGCGGCATCAAGCGATCGCGCCGGCTGCAGTCACTGCGCGGGCGCTACAGCAAGCTCAGTCCCGGCTCCGGGACAGCCTCGCGCGATCGCGGTTGAGACTTCCCAGAATTAGGGGTCGCCTCGCCTCCGGCTGCGGCTCCTCCTTCGGAATTAGGGGTCGCCTCGCCTCCGGCTGCGGCTCCTCCTTCATTCTCGACCTCGGCTGCCTCCTGGCCGGGGCCGCCTTTTTCTCGACGCTCATCTGGTGGTGGTGGCGTCCCGACGAGCTATTTCTCGTCTTCCTCGCCCTCATCGCGCTCCGGCTGCTCCGGGCGCCCGTGGCCATTCCCGCGTGGCAGCCTCGGCGTGTGCTGGCCGTGGGAATTCTCGCCTATGCCGCCATCTTCTCCTTCGTGACGCTGACGCGGCATCTGGCCCTGCGCACCCATGCCCTCGATCTCGGCTACTACGTTCAGCTGACCTGGAATCTGGCGCGGGGCGCCGGGCCTTACGTCAGCCTGCCCGAGATGAATGCCTGGGGAGACCACCTCTCGCCCATCATGTACCTGCTGGCTCCACTCTTCTGGGTCGCCCCCGGCGCGGGAGCGCTCCTCGTCACCCAGTCGGTGGCGCTGGCCCTGGGGGCTCTGGCCGTTTTCGGTATCGCGGCGCGACGGCTGGGAGACGAGCGGCCGGCGGCCGTCTTCGCCATCCTCTACCTCGTCAATCCCTCGCTTCACGGCATCAACCAGCGCGACTTCCATGCCGCCGCCCTGGCCATCCCGCTGCTCCTCGCGGCGATCTACTTCGTCGAGCGTGATAGCCCGTGGCTCTTCACCGCGGCGGTCCTTCTCGCGCTGGGGACCCGGGAGGACGCGACCATACCCGTTGTCGGCCTGGGAATCTGGCTGGCTGTCGCGAAGCGGCGCTGGCTCTGGGGCGCCGTCACCGCGGCCGCGGCCTTCGCCCTGCTCGTGGCGGACACGCGATGGCTCCTGCCCCATTTCCGGGGTGCTCCCTATCCGCATCTCGGACGCTACGCGCACCTGGGGCGCTCGGTGCCCGAGATCGTGGTGGCCATGCTTCTGCATCCATTTCGGACGGTGGGCGCACTCTGGAGCTGGCCGCGCCTCTTCTACCTCGGCAATCTCCTCGCCCCTCTGCTCTTCCTGCCCCTCCTGGCCCCGGCCGCGCTTCTCGCGCTCCTGCCGCCCCTCCTCGAGAACCTCCTCGGTCAGGACCCGGTCCTCTTCAGTCATCGAACGCAGTATCAATCCTTCGTCCTGCCTTTTCTCGTGAGCGGTGCCATCGCCGGCTACGAGCGGCTCGCGCGGACGCATCCGGAGCGGTGGCCCGGGCGCGTCTTGACCGCCGCGATGATCGCGAGCCTGGCCCTCACTTCTCCCACGGTCAATGACCTCGCCGTCCAGCGTTTCTGGCCCAAGGCCGAGCATCGCCAGGCCTGGGAGACCATGGCCCAGGTCCCGGCGGGCGCGTCGCTGTCGGCCCAGGATCAGTACGTCGCGCATCTCTCGCTCCGTCCGCTGGTCTTCGTCTTCCCGGTGAGCCTCGAGAAGGCGGAATACGCCCTGGTCAATGCCCAGTCCTATCCCTGGCGCGCCTTGCCCGACGTGCGCATGCGGCAGGAGGACCGAGACATGGTGACGATCGCCGGGGTCGGATCGGCGCCGGAACTCCGCTTCCGGGTCAAGTACCGCGCGGGCCCCCATCTCCTCTTGGAGAAGCAATAGAGGCGCCCCATGCATGCTCGATGGAGACGGCCGGCCCGCCAGCTCGGCATCTACCTGGGGCTCGCGCTCTTCTTGCTGATCGCCCTGTTCCCCGTCCTGTGGATGGTCATCACGGCCTTCAAGGACGAGCAGGACCTCTACCAGATGAAGTTCCCCCTGTGGTTTCACATGCCGCCGACCCTGAAGCACTTCCGTCTGCTGTTCACTCAGACCTGGTTCGGGACCTGGGTCGTCAACAGCGCGCTCCTCTCCATCGTGGTGGTCGCGATCACCCTCGCGGCCTCGGTCCCGGCCGCTTACGCCCTGGCCCGTCTCCGCCTGCCGGGAGCGCACGGCAGCGGCACCGCCCTCTTCATGACCTACCTGGTCCCGCCGATCATCCTGTTCATACCTATCGCGCCCGTCGTGGGATGGCTCGGGTTGTTCGACTCCTGGTGGGCTCTCGTCCTGCTCTATCCGACCTTCACCATCCCCCTCTGCACGTGGCTGATGCTGGGCTTTTTCCTCGCCGTGCCGCGCGAGCTCGAGGAGTCCGCCTGGATCGACGGCTGCGGGATGATGGGCGGAATCCTTCGCGTCGTCTTGCCTCTGAGCCTGCCCGGGATGGCCACCACGGCGATCTTCGCCTTCACGCTGTCGATGCAGGAGTACCTCTACGCGGTGGTCTTCGCGGCCCCCGTGGAGCAGAAGGTGGTCACGGTGGGGCTCCCCACCATGCTCATCCGCGGCGACATCTTCTTCTGGGGCGCGCTGATGGCCGGGGGCCTGCTCGTGGGGCTGCCCACGGCCATCGCCTTCAACCTCGTGCTCGACCGGTTCATCCAGGGGCTGACGGGCACCGGAGACGCCTGACCGGCTCCGACCTGCTATAGTTCGCGCAAGAATTCAGCCGCCCCGGAGTCTGACCACCCACCGCTTCCATCTGCGCGGCGGGGTGAAGTTCCATGGCGGCAGGTCGGCGATCAGGATGCCTCGGAACACGCAGTAACGTCGGGCTAGTACGGATAGCTCGTTCAGCAAGTGCTCCCGGCGCGCCAGTTCCGCGACGTACCTTCTTGAGGATCGCGCTGGGTCCCAGATCTGCCAGCTCGATCTTTTGCTTTCCATGAACGGTGAAACATCCTCGCTGGGCGCGCATACGTTCGTGGACGTCACAGGCTGCAGCTCGAGCGCTCAAGCTGGGTCGGGCAACGTCGGCGGCTCGACGTCACTGCGGACGGGACCGCTTCTTCCTTTGAGTCCTCTCAGCCAGCGATACGATCACCACGGTTCCCGCGATGAAGTCATGCAGCGCTCTCTTCTTCTTGTTAAGGAAGAGAACGATCAGTTCACTCCACATCCAGACGTTGGTTATCATCTCGTGCGTCCGGAATAGGGGATCCGATTCGCTCAGCACGAGGCGGGGATCCGCCGCTGGGAACGCCGACCATCGGTACCCGACGACGCCGAGTAAGGCCACCGAAAACATGATGTCGACCGACCGTCGGAGTAGCGCACGCCTGAGAGAGATCGGCGACCCGTCCAGCTGGGTCACCTTGATCGCCATGATCACCTTGCCCACCGTCTGTCCCCATCTAGTCAGAAAGTAGATCTCGTAGAGGTGGCTGAGGAGGGGGATCAGCACGAACAACGCCAGAATGGATGATGGCCAGAAGCGCGGGAGAATCCAGTAGATCACAAGCAACGGGCTCAGAACCATTGCGTCGATGACGAGTGCCGGAGCGCGGCGCCAGAACCCTGCATAGATCAAGGCCGACTCGGCCGCCACTCTACGGCGGTCTGCCCGTTCGGCGCTCCTCAATCGGCGTTTGGTTTCAGCCATGTCGGCCGGCTCTACCACGGCCGCGTTCCTCACGACAGCTTCTGCCTCCTTCCGGCGCTCCTTGGGCACCCAGACGGTCGTGTGCAACGCGAGAAGCTCGCCAGCATGTGCTCCCTGGAGCGTGAATGGAATCCCCGCTGCATCCAGCGCCGATGTGACCACGGGGAGCTCTGCCGGCCCTGTACTCTCCTGCAGACGCACCCACTCCGGTACCGTAACGGGCGGTTCGGCAGGTCGGATCTCTCCCTCGGTGGGGCCGGGAATCAGTGCGACGTCGCAATCGGCGCACCGGACCACGTCCGGACGGTATTCCACATTGCACTTTGGGCAGATCATCACGCAGCACGCCTCAGAGAGTCGTCACCTCGGTGGGGCCAATGCCATCCATCGAGAGCCTTGCCTCGACTTGGCCGGTGTGGGCTGGAAGACCGACGCCATCCTGCGCCCAGCACCGGAGCGCAGTCAAGGAGCCGTATCGCGTCATCTAAAATTAGATCAGGCGGGGTCGGGCTCGCCGGTGAGGATGTGGGAGGCGTGATGGAGCACCATGCGCCAGCGCGTGCCGCGCCGCTCGAAGACATTGGTCACCAGCACCGCGGTCACCGAGATATTGCCCTGGGACTGGGTGAGGATGTTCTCGGTGCCGGTGATCCAGGCGATATTGTCGGCGATGCGCACGACGATGTCGGAGAGGGTGAAGCGGAGCTCGCGGGTGTCCTTGAAGATGGCCTCCCAGGACTGCCGCACGGCCTCCCAGCCGGTCAGCAGGCACCAGCCCGGATGGACGCAGCGAACATAGTCCGCGTGCAGCCACAGGGCCTCCATGGCGTCGAGGTCCCGGGCCTCGAGGGCGCGATAGAAGCGCGCATTGGTCTCCTCGACTTCGGCGGACTCCTCTTCGGGCGTCAGGTCCGGCATCGCACCACCAGGCGCGGGCCGTGGGTCTCCACGACGAGAGGCTCGAGGGTGGCCCCGGGGCAAGGGCCCTCGACGCAGAGACCGCTCCGCGGATCGAAGATGGCGCCATGGGTCGCGCAGATCAGATGTCGCCCGTCCTCCGTCAGGAACTCGTTCGGCCACAAGTCGAGCGGCGTGCCCGCGTGGGGACAGCAATTCACATAGGCGTGATGGCTCCCGTTGACGTTGATGACGAAGCCCTCCACGACCTTGCCTCGACGCTCGAGACGGAACTTCGCGGTCTGGCCCGGGGGCAGCGCATTGGCCGCGCAGCTCCAGGCGCCAGGATCGTCCGCCGCAGGCTCCACGAATCGGTTCTACCAGAAGCCTCCAGGCGATTCAACGCGCGGCGTGGCCACCCCAAGAAACCGCGTGGTACCATGAGCGGTCTATGTTTGCCGTCGATGCGCAAGATCTCACGAAGACCTTCCGGAGCGGATGGCTGGGCCGCCGGCACAAGGAGGCCCTCAGGGGCGCGAGCCTCCAGGTCCCGCGCGGGGCCATCTTCGGCCTGCTCGGGCCCAACGGGGCAGGCAAGACCACGCTGCTGTCGATCCTGGCCACGCTGCTTTTGCCGGACTCGGGCACGGCGACCATCCTCGGCCATGACGTCGTGCGCGAGGCGGGGGCCATTCGCCGCCGCCTCAACATGGCGAGCGGCAATGCCTCCTTCGTCTGGAGCCTCCGGCCGCCCGAGGTCCTGACCTTCTACGGCGGCCTCTACGGCCTCTGGGGCCGCCGCCTGCGGAGCCGCGTCGACGAGCTGATCGAGCAGTGCGAGCTGGGGCCACACGTGAAGACCGAGTACAACGCGCTCTCCACCGGCCTCAAGCAGCGGCTGGCCCTGGCCAAGGCGCTCCTCAACGATCCGGAGGTGCTCTTCCTGGACGAGCCGACGCTCGGCCTGGACCCGGACGTCTCCATCCGCCTGCGCGCGCAGATCGCCGCCCTCCGGCGCGATCGGGGGACAACCATCATCCTGACCACCCACTACATGCGGGAGGCGGAAGAGCTCTGCGACCAGATCGCCTTCATCAAGGACGGCCGCATCCTGGCCCAGGGTACCGCGGACGAGCTGAAGCGCCAGATCCGGATCGGCGACGTGATCGCCCTCCGCCTGGATCCGGCGACGCCCCTGGGCTTGAGCGAGCTGCCCGGCGTGCTTCAGGTCCACGCGCGGGGCGAATACATGGAGTACACGGTGGACGCGCTCGACAAGCGCCTGCCGGAAATCCTCCGCTGGCTGCACGAGCAGGGCGTGCTGGTGCGCGATTGCCAGGTGCGCGAGCCCGAGCTCGAGGAGGTCTTCGTTGAGCTCGCGCGCTGACGCTCTCCTGAGGGAGCGGCCCCCCGAGACCTGGTTCGTGGAGGTGGTCCGCACCTGGGCCTTCGCCCACCGCAATGTGATCATGGCGCGGCGCAATGTGTTCTTCGTCTTCGAGCTCACCTTCTGGCCCGGGGTGGCCATGCTCTCGCACGGCCTTCTCACTCGCTTTCTCGCGCTCGACGCGAAGATGACGGCCTTCATCCTCGTGGGCACGGTGGCCCTGTCCACCATTCAGGTCTGCCAGCTCGACGTCGCCTATGCCGTGCTCTTCGACATCTGGTCGAAGTCCATGAAGCACCAGTTCCTGACGCCCATCGGCATCCGGCACATGGCCATCGGCTCGTGGCTGGTGGGGGTGGCGCGCGGCGTGACCGTCTTCGTGCTCATGGCCATGATCGGCACCTGGGCGTTCCGCTTCGACTTCATGGGCGGGGGCCCGGGCTCGTTGACTTTGTTCCTCCTGGGCTGCTTCCTCTGCTCGCTCATCATCGGGCTCCTCGTCTGCAGTCTCGTCCTCCTCTTCGGCACGCGGGCCGAGACCTCGGCGTGGGCGGCCGTCAACTTCATCGTCATGCTCTCCGGCATCTACTACCCGGTCTCCGTCCTCCCGGGCTGGGCGCAGGGCGTGGCCGCGGGTATTCCGCTCACGTACTTCCTCGACGCCTTCCGACAGGGCTATGGCTTCGAGCCGCACTTCGCGCATGCCTGGCTCAAGGGCTTCGCGCTCACCGGGATCTATGTCGTGCTCGCGCACTGGGCGCTGGCTTCGGCCGTCACCCGCTCGCGCCGCACCGGGCTTCTCCTCAAACTTTCGGAGTGACCCCATGACTGAGCCCGCCGCCGCCATTCGCCTCGACATCCCACGCCCCGCCCCCGAGATCGTCAAGGGCTATCAGGGTCTCGCCACGACCGCGATCTCGGACATCATCGACCTCTCCTGCGTCATGCGCTATGCCATCCAGCCCCTCTGGCCCGACATCCCGCGCATCGCGGGGCCGGCCTTCACGGTGCGCACGCCGCGCCACGACAACCTCATGCTCCACGCCGCCATCTACCGCGCCGAGCCCGGGGATGTGATCGTGGTGGAGGCGGGGGACGACGCCATGGCGGTGGCGGGCGGCAATGTCTGCGCCATCGCTCAGAAGCGAGGGGTGGCCGGCTTCGTCGTGGACGGAGTGATCCGCGACATCGGCGAGAGCCGGGCCAGTGGATTCCCGCTCTTCGCGCGCGGCCGCTCGCCCATTCCCGCGGCCAAGGAAGGTCCCGGCGAGATCAATCATCCCATCCGCTGCGGTGGGGTCGTGGTCCATCCGGGCGACCTCGTGGTCGCCGACGACGAAGGCATCGTGGTGATCCC
>DASYTI010000069.1 GCA_036002485.1 Candidatus Methylomirabilota bacterium
GCGCCCCCGCCCGACCCCTGCTATCCCCCCGGCCGCCCTCTCCCGCAGGCGCCCCCGCCCCTCCCGACGTCTCCAGCCCGCATGACCAAGCGGACAGATCACTTGTCAAAACCAAGCGGACATTTCACTTGTCAGCAACAGACGCTTGTGACAGACGCTTGTGACCGACCCTTCGCTCTCGGGGGGAATGAAGAAGCCGCGGCCGGCTGATCCGCGCGAACGGAAGCCGGCCGCGGCGGGGTGTCCTTAGACCTTGCGGACGTTGGCCGCCTGGAGCCCCTTCGGCCCCCTCGTCACTTCGAACTCGACCTTGTCACCCTCGGCCAGGCTCTTGAAGCCCTGGGCCTGGATGGCGCTGAAGTGCACGAACACGTCCTCGCCGTCTTCCTGGGAGATAAAGCCATACCCCTTCGCATCGTTGAACCACTTCACGCTTCCCTGAGCCATTTCTACGACCTCTCTTTGAGGCGTACCGCCTCGGTGATGCCCCGCCACCATGACGGGGGCGCCCTCCGGAATCGGAGGACAAACAAAAACGCCGCAGGACTTGAGGTCCTCGCGGCGTTGAACTCGAATCTAGCGGCTATCCGCTCGCTACTGTCCGACTACCGGGTGAACCTACAACCTGCCGCGAGGATACCGGCCCCGCGCGCGCCTGTCAAGGAATATTCAGCACCGGTACCGTGATGGGCGCCGAGCCGTTCTTCGTCCCCAGCCAGCCCGGGATGGCCATGGAGAAGCGTCCCGCCGTCCCCCCCGCCACCACCACGTGGATCTCGTCGACGGAAGGGAATTTCGGGATGAGCTCATTCGGGTCCGGCTCGCCGCCCTTGGCGAATCGAAGATTGGTGCCCTCGCCATTGTCGGGATCGGGGATGAGGGTCCGATAGGGCGCGCGTACCGTCTCGAAGAGATGGCGCTTGAGATCGGCCTTGCTCCATCCGTCATCGGCCAAGGTGCGCGCGTGCTCGGGGCCGACGGCGAGCATGGTGTGCGAGTAGAGGGGAAAGTGCTTGATGTTCCACAGGCCGCTCATGGACCAGCCGAGGGAGCCCGCGAGGCTTCGCGCGGTGCGGCTCGCGTGATCCGAGATCCCGTGCGGCGCTTCTCCCGCGAAGACGGTGACGGCGCTCTCGCCGCGGGCGAGGCCTCGCTCGACATGATACGGGGGCCAGGGGCTCGCCTCTTCGTGTTCGCCGATGCAGTAGGTGTAGCGTCCGGGGTGGCCGAAGGTGGACATGGATGTCTCGCCAGGCTTGGCCCCCCCGACATTGATCATGACCAGGCGGAGGGCCCGGCCTATGGTCGCGTTGGCGCGGTAGCCGGGGCCGAACACCCCGAAGGAGCAATTGAGTCCGATCCGCTCGCGGATCGGCCCGTTCACGACGATGAGGGGCGCCGAGAAGTGGGTGGAGGTGGACATGCCGTGCAGATTGAAGGCGGGATCGCACGCGGCCGCCACGGCCGCCAGCACGACGGGAAAGTACTCAGGCCGGCAGCCCGCCATCACGGCGTTGGTGGCGACCTTCTCCACGGTGGCGCGGCCGTAGTTCGGCGGGACTTCGCCGACGAGATCTTCGCGGGCGCGTGTCGTACCCGCCAGCATCCGATCGACGCGCTCGCGCGTGGGCGGGATGACGGGCAGGCCATCTGTCACGCCCTTGTCGAACCACCTCTCGAACTCGTCCATGTCGGGCGTCATCTGGATTGTCGTGCGGATGCGGGCCGCGCCATCGTGACACACTTCGCGAGGCCACGCGAGACGGGTGCTCGGCCTGCCCTCGAACGCGCAGGCGGCGCGGGCCAAACTCAAGTAGCCGAAAAGATTGAGGGCTTTCAAGGAGCTCGACTCGATCCCATCCGGGTCGGGCCTGATGCTCGCCATCCTCTTGGAAACATGCGGTAATCTTGTCCTCGTCAACTCGGAAGTGCTAGACTCGCGAAGAGGTCGTTTCATATCGAATCGGAGCAACCAGATGGGAGCGCACCCATGCTACTGAGCTTCCTCGCCGGGCTTTTCTCCAATGACCTCGCCATCGACCTCGGAACGGCCAACACGCTGGTCTATGTCCGTGGCGAAGGGATCGTCATGAACGAGCCCTCCATCGTGGCCATCCACTCGTCCGATCACTCCGTGCTGGCCGTCGGCCACGAAGCGAAGGCGATGATGGGACGCACCCCCGGAAACATCCAGGCCATCCGCCCGCTCAAGGACGGCGTCATCGCCGACTTCGACGTGACGGAGAAGATGCTCCACTATTTCATCAGCAAGGTGCACCGGCGCCGCACTCTCGTGCATCCGCGCATCGTGATCGGCGTGCCCTCCGGCATTACCCAGGTCGAGAAGCGAGCCGTGCGCGATTCGGCCATGCAGGCGGGGGCGCGCGAGGTGTACCTGATCGAGGAGCCGATGGCTGCGGCCATCGGGGCGGGGCTGCCCATCCAGGAGCCCGGCGGCAACATGATCGTGGACATGGGCGGAGGCACCACGGAAGTGGCGGTGATTTCCCTCTCCGGCATCGTCTACTCGAAGTCGGTGCGCATCGCCGGCGACGAGATGGACGAGGCCATCGTCCAGTACATCCGGAAGCACTACAACCTCCTCGTGGGCGAGCGTCGCGCGGAGGAGATCAAGATCAAGCTGGGCTCGGCCTATCCCATGGCGGGCGAGCGGGCCACCATGGAGGTCAAGGGTCGCGACCTCATCGACGGGATCCCCAAGACCATCGTGGTCACCGACGAGGAGATCCGGGAGGCGCTGCGGGAGCCTGTCATGGCCATCGTCGACACGGTGCGCACGTGCCTCGAACGGACACCGCCCGAGCTGGCGGCCGACATCGTGGACAAGGGCATCGTGCTGACGGGCGGGGGGGCGCTGCTGCGCGGGCTCGACCTTCTCCTGCGACAGGAAACGGACCTGCCGATCACCGTGGGCGACGAGCCGCTGTCCTGTGTCGCCCTCGGCACCGGCAAGGTCCTCGACGAGCTGGAGCTCCTCAAGAAGGTCGCGATCCCCGCGTAGCACGGCCGCGATCTCGCGGCGGCTACGGTTCGGTCGTGGGCCTGGGTGGCATCGTGTGAGATTTGGGAGATACTCGCTGCTCATCGCCGTCCTGCTGACGTCCCTCCTGCTGTTGACCGTGCAGACGAGGGGCGTGGGGCCGACCCGCGCGGGCGACCTCGTGGCCCTCGCCCTCACTCCCGTGCAGAACCTCCTCACCAAGGTTCACCGTGGCGCCCTCTCCGTCTGGACGGCCTATGCCGACTGGAAGGCGGTCCGCGCCGAGAACCTCTCCCTTCACGCCGAGAACGAACGCCTCCGCATCGAGGCGCTCCAGGCGCGCGAGACCGATCAGGAGAACCGTCGCCTACGGCGGCTCGCCACGCTCCGCGAGCGCCTGCCCCTGACCACCCTGGGCGGGGAGATCATCGGGCGAGAAGGCGGCGGTTGGGCGCGTTCCCTCACCGTAAATCGCGGCCGCGCCGACGGCGTCGCCCAGCAGATGCCCGTGATCGTCCCCGACGGCCTCGTGGGACGCGTCGTCCAGGTGCGGGCGGGGGCATCCGTCGTCCAGCTCCTCACTGATCCCACCTCGACGGTGGGGGCCGTCGTGCAGCGTACCCGCACCGCCGGTCTCGTCGAGGGAGAGCCGGGCGGAGGGCTGCGCTTCAAGTTCATGGCGCGTGATGGCGCCGGGGTGGCCGCGGGGGACCTCATCGTGACCTCGGGGCTGGGCACGCTGTTCCCGAAGGGCATCCCCGTGGGGCGGGTGACGGCCATCGAAGACAAGGGTTCGGCCCTCTTCCACTTTGCCGTGCTCGTGCCCGCCGTGGACTTTGCCCGTGTCGAGGAGGTGCTATTGCTCACCGGCCAGGCGAGCCATGACGTGGCCAGTCTGTTCACCCCGGACGGCTAGCCGGTGCGCCTCTCTCTCCTGTTGATGACCTTCGGCGGTACCCTGGCGCAGTCGAGTGTGGTGCCCTCGCTGGCCGTGGTCGGCGTCACCCCCGACCTGCCGCTCATCCTGACCGCCCTCCTGGCTCTCAGACGCGGCCCCGAGGCGGCCTGCCTCGTGGGCTTCGCCCTGGGGCTTCTCCAGGATGCGGCGGGAGGCGGCCTCATCGGAGTGCAGGCGGCCACGCTCGCCCTGACGGGCTTTGCCATGGGCCTGCTGCCTGGCCGCATCTGGGTCGATCATCCGCTCGTGCAGGTGCCCGGGCTGGTTCTGCTCACCGTCGCCGAAGGGCTCCTGCGCTTCGGCTTGCTGCAGCTTTTCCACTTTCCGGCGGCCCTCGGCGACTTGCTGATGCATGTCATCCTGCCCCAGGCCCTGTACAACGGGTTCCTCGCCTCCGCCTTCCTCCTCGCCGTCGAGGCGGCCCACGCGCTTCGACGGTGGCAGCCGTGGATCTGAACACCGAGTCCGCGGCCAAGCGGGAGGCCTGGCGGCGGCGTGTCCTGGCCCTCGCCGCCGTGGTCGGCGTGGCCTTTGTCGGGCTCCTGGGCCAGCTCTGGTATCTCCAGGTTCTCGAGGGCGGCAAGCTCCAGGAGCTCTCCGATAGGAACCGGATCCGTATCCGCCCCGTGGCGGCGCCGCGCGGCATTCTCTTCGACCGGCGCGGTCTCGCCCTCGTGGACAATCGCCCCGCCTTCACCCTTTCGCTCATCCCGCGCGAGATGGAGGACCGCGGGACGGTCCTGGCCAGGCTCTCCGTGCTCCTCAAGATTCCGCTCCGGGAGCTGGAGGAGGGGCTCGAGCGCGTGCCCCCCGACTCCATCCGGCCCGTCCGGATGCGGCGAGGTCTCTCGCTCGACGAGGTGACTCGCGTCGAGGAGCTGAAGCTCGAGCTGCCGGGCGTGGTCATCGAGGTGGAACCGCAGCGGGTCTATCCCACGAGCACCTTCGCCGCGCACCTGCTCGGGTACGTGCGAGAGGTCAGCGACGAGCAGATGAAGCAGGGTCGCTACCGCCGCGGCGACATGATCGGCCAGTCGGGGCTGGAGCGGCTCCTCGACGAATACCTCCGCGGCCGGGACGGCGGCGAGCGCATCGAGGTCGACGCCCTGGGCCGCCAGGTGCAGGTCATGCGGCGAGAGGAGCCGAATCCGGGCGCCCAGGTCATCACCACCGTGGATCGGCGCATCCAGGAAGCGGCCGAGCGCGCCATGGCCGGCAAGTCCGGCGCCGTGGTCGTCCTCGACCCGCGAAATGGCGACATCCTCGCCCTGACCTCGAGTCCGGCCTTCTCGCTCGATAGCTTCACGGGCAACCTCGACCGCGAGGAGTGGCTCAAGCTCGTGCGGGACCCCCTGACCCCGCTCATGAACCGCGCCTTGCAGAGCCAGTACGCGCCGGGCTCCGTCTTCAAGATCATGGTGGCGGCGGCGGGGCTGCAGGAAGGCACGCTCACGCCCATGGACCGCACGTACTGCAACGGCCAGTTCCACCTCGGCCAGTGGACCTTCAAGGACTGGAAGGAGGGCGGCCACGGCCACGTGGACACGCGCGCTGCGCTCATCCACTCCTGCAATATCTTCTTCTACCAGGCGGGTCTCAAGGTCGGGCCCGAGGCCATCGCCCGGTATGCCCAGGCCTTCGGTCTCGGCACCTCCACCGGCGTGGATCTGGCCGGCGAGAAACCGGGTCTCGTGCCCTTTCGGACGGGGAAGCGGCGCGCGGACGGGCGCCCGTGGCAGGCGGGCGACACCGTCAACATGTCGATAGGTCAGGGCCAGCTGCTCGTCACGCCTCTCCAGGTTGCCCGGATGATGGCGGCCGTGGCCAATGGCGGCATCCTCTGGCAGCCGCGCCTCGTGCAGCGCGTGGAGCGGGTGGACGGCTCCACGGCCTATGCGACCTCGAGCAAGATGACGGGGCACGTCGATCTCTCGCCCGTGGTGCTGGCCTTCCTGCGTCACGCCCTGTCCGGCGTGGTCAATGAGGGCGGCACGGGCGCGGCGGCGCGAATCCCCGGGATCGAGGTCGCGGGCAAGACGGGTACGGCGCAGAGCGTGGCGAAGAGCGACAGCGCCAAGGGACAGGACCATGCCTGGTTCGCCTCCTTCGCGCCCGCGCACGACCCCGAAGTCGTGGTCGTGGTCCTCGTCGAGCGGGGCGGCAAAGGAGGGCAGGTGGCCGCCCCCATCGCGCACCAGATCTACCGGGCAATCTTCCTCGAGAAGGTCGCCATGGTCACCCTCGGCATCGACGGATGATCCCGCGTTTCGACCGTCGCCTCCTGCGAAATGTCGACTGGCCGCTTCTCGGCGCCGCCCTGGTCCTGGTCACCCTCAGCGTGGTGTGTCTCTCGAATCTCGGGGTGGGCCGCGGCGGCCCCGCTCTGGCCTGGCGTCAGCTCGTCTGGGTAGGGGTGGGGCTCGTCGCCCTGCTCGTCCTCGCCGCAGTCGACTACCGGAACCTCGTGCGAGCGGCTCCGGCGCTCTACCTGCTTGGGGTCGCCCTCCTCGTCGTCGTCTTCGTGCTGGGCCGCACCGTCTCCGGGGCCCGGCGGTGGATCCATCTGGGGCCGATCACGTTCCAGCCCTCCGAGCTCTTCAAGATCATCTTCATCGTCACTCTGGCGTGGGCGCTGACGTGGCGGCGCGGCGCCCAGCTGACGACGCGCGGAACGCTGGGCTGGACGCTGGCCCTCGTGGCCGTGCCGTTCGTGCTCGTGGTCCGTCAACCCGATCTTGGCACCGCGCTCGTGCTCGTGCCCGTCCTTGCCGCCATCCTGGTGGGGATGGGCCTGCGCCTGCGCATTCTGGGCGGGCTGGCCGCGGCCGCGGTGGCCGTGATGCCGCTCTGCTGGCTGGTGCTCAAGCCCTATCAGCGCGATCGTCTGCTCGTCTACCTCGATCCGTTCCGCGATCCGCTCGGAACGGCGTACAATGTGATTCAGGCGAAGATCGCCATTGGTTCTGGCCAGCTCCTGGGCAAAGGTATCAGCGGCGCCACGCAGAGCCGCCTGGCCTTTCTTCCGGAGCGCCATACGGATTTCATTTTTGCCGTGTTCGCCGAGATGTGGGGGTTCATCGGCTGTCTGGTGCTGGTCCTGGCCTACGGGCTCCTGATCCTTCGGGGCTTCGAGATCGCGCTGAGCGCGCGGGAGGCGCGCGGGCGCATCGTGGCGCTGGGCGTGACGGCGCTGTTCGCCGCCCAGACGCTCGTCAACCTGGGCATGGTCACGGGCCTCTTGCCCGTCGTGGGCATCCCGTTGCCGCTGATGAGCTACGGCGGCTCGTCCATGGTCGTGTCCTTCATGGCCCTGGGACTCCTTCTCTCGGTACGAATGCGGCAGTTCCAGTAACCGGGCCCGCCGCGAGGCGGGTCGCGAATCGCACCTCGGGGGCCTCCGCCCCTGAACTGGGGACTGCTGCCGTGGGAAAGCGGATCGTCGTCAATGCCGGTGTGACGGAAACCCGTCTCGCCGTGCAGGATGGAACGCAGCTCGTGGAGCTGTACGTGGAGCGCGCTGGTCGACGCTCCATCGTGGGCAACATCTACAAGGGCATCGTCACCAATGTCCTGCCCGGGATGCAGGCCGCCTTCGTCGACATCGGCCTCCAGAAGGACGCTTTTCTCTATGCCGGCGACTACACGGCGAGCCGCGCGGAGGATCCGCGCGCCGTCCTGCCCGAGAGCGAGTCCGAGGGCGAGCCGGAAAGCGAGGAAGACGCCGACCTCGACGAGGGCGAGGGCGCCGCGGGCGCGAACGGACACCGCGAGGCCACGCGGCGCGAGACGGCGGTGCCCATCGAGGACATGCTACGCAAGGGTCAGGAGATCCTCGTCCAGGTCTCCAAGGAATCCCTCGGCACCAAGGGCGCGCGCATCACCTCGTTCGTCTCTCTCCCCGGACGCTACATCGTGTACATGCCGCAATCAGGGCACGTGGGTGTCTCTCGGCGCATCCACGACGACGCCGAGCGGGAGCGGCTCCGGGGCATCGTCAAGTCGCTGCCCCCGCCGCCGGGCGGCTTCATCGTCCGCACCGTCGCCGAAGGCAAGGAGGCCCAGGAGATCGCGGCCGATATCGAGTTCCTCACCCGCCTCTGGGGCCAGGTGCAGAGCCGCTTCGAGTCCGCGAGGGCGCCCTCCCTCCTCCACGAGGAGATGGACTTGACCTTCCGCGTGGTTCGCGATCTCTTCTCCGCGGATGTGGAGGAGTTTCTCGTCGACACCTCGGCCGCCTACGAGAAGTGCCTGCACTTCGCCGAGTCCCTGGTGCCCCAGCTGGCCTCCCGGGTCAAGCTCTGGGAGGAGCCCGCGCCGATCTTCGAGGCCACGGGCATCGAGAAGGAGATCGACAAGGCCCTGCGCCGGCGCGTGTGGCTCAAGTCCGGCGGCTACATCGTCATCGACCACACGGAGGCCCTCGTCGCCATCGACGTCAACACGGGGAAGTACGTGGGCAAGCGCGACTTCGAGGAGACCGTGCTCAAGATCAACCTCGAGGCCGCGGTGGAGGTCATGCGTCAGATCCGTCTGCGCGACCTGGGCGGCATCATCATCATCGATTTCATCGACATGGAGCGGGCGGAGCATCGCGATCAGGTGTACGCGGCCCTCATGAAGACGCTCGTCGACGACAAGGCGCGCACCAATGTGCTCGAGATCTCGGAGCTCGGGCTCGTGGAGATGACGCGCAAGCGCGTGCGCAAGGGGCTGCAATCGCTGCTCACGGTGTCCTGCCCGACCTGCAAGGGCAGTGGGGTGGTCCGGTCGGATCCTACCCTCTCGGCCGAACTCTTCCGCAAAGTCCAGGCGGCCGTCCGCGAGGCGCCGGGGCGCGAGGTGGTGATCCGCGCCCATCCCGAGCTCGTGCGTCATCTCGAGGCCGACGAGCGCGAGGGGCTCGAGCGGCTGCAGACGGCCATCGACCGCAAGGTCACCGTCCAGGCCGTGCCCTCCTACCAGCGCGAGCAGTACGACTTCGCCTTCCGGTAGCGGGAAGCCGCCCGTCGCCTGAAGTCAGAAGAGGAGCAGAACCCATGACGGTGGCCATGCCGCTCATACCCACGACCGTGTGCGGCAGCCACGGTCTGCCCTCCTGGATCCATCTGGTTCGCGAGGCCGCGCAAGCCGACCGCCTCGGCCCCATCGATCTCCAGGAGGCGTACGAGGACGCCGTGCGCCTGGCCATCCGCGACCAGGTCGAAGCCGGGGTGGACGTGATCTCCGACGGCGAGATGCGCCGGGTCACTTTCATCCGCGGGTTCTACGATCGGCTGCAGGGCCTCCGGGCCCTGCCCGTGCCGCGCCGCCTGGGCCCGCCCAACTACGACGCGCACTGCCCGTACGAAGTGGTCGATCGCATCAGCGCCCCGCGGGGACTCGGCATCGTGGAGGAGTTCCGCTTCGCTCGCCCGTACGCCGACCGGCCCATGCGCGTGGCGGTGCCCGGCCCCATCACCCTGCTCATCCCGCTGCGGCGGGGCGGCCCCTATGCCTCCGAGGACAGCCTGATCGCCGATCTGATCGCGGTGGTCAATGCCGAGATCAAGGCTCTGGTGGCCGCGGGCTGCGACTTCATCCAGGTGGACGAGCCCAACTACGTCATGACCGCGGGCAAGCATCGCGTCCTCAAGGGTGAGGCGGGGCCCATGGTCTCGGCTCTCAATGCCACCCTCGAGGGGGTCCGCGCGAAGATCGCGCTCCACGTGTGCTTCGGCAACGCCCACAACAATTCATTCGCCACGCCGCGGCGCTACCGGCCCCTCTTTCCCGCTTTGCTCGAGGCGCGCGTGCAGCAGTTCGTCTTCGAGTATGCGAACCGCGAGATGAGCGAGCTCGAGCTGTGGAGCGAGTTCCCGAGCGAGGCCGAGGTCGCCGTGGGAGTCATCGACGTCAAGGCCTTTCGCGTGGAGACGGCCGAGGAGGTCGCGGAGCGCGCGCGGCTGGCCCTCAAGCACGTGCCCGCGGAGCGCCTCTGGCTCGTGCCCGACTGCGGTCTCTGGGAGACGCCGCGGTGGGTCGGCGTGTCCAAGCTGCGCTCGATGGTCGAGGCCGCGCGGGTGCTCCGGCGCGAGCTGGGTCGCGCGTGACTCGCCCGTCGCGCATCAGCCGCGCGCGGGTGCTCGACCTCCTGCGGCTGGCCGCGCGGAAAGGCGACCGGGGCGCCCTCACCCTCGCGCTCGAGCAGATGAAGACCCTCGCGTACACGCCCCGCTACTGGGACAGGTACCTGGACCTGCTCGTGCATCCCATGGCCCGGCTCGCCGATCTGCTCGTGATCAAGCAAGGCGACAAGATCGCTCATCAGAAGGGCTGGACCCGTCCCAAGCGCGAGCGCGCGAAGCCGGCGACGAAAGCGCCTCGGAGCAGGCGCGCCACCGGGCGCAGGCGTCCAGCCGCCGCGAGCCAGCCCTCCCTGTTTCCCGACTTCTGAGCCTCCCAGGCGGCTGAAAGAGGCCCATCTCAGGGAGTGCGGCGCCCTCGGCCGCAGGTTCAACGTACAGAGAGTACGCCTGCCCTGCGGATCAACTCAGCCCTCGTCTCGCGTCGGCCAGGGGCCGCCGCTCAACTCGAACGGCGGGGCGCCGCCACGCATCTGGGCCTTTTTGAGCCGCCTGCGGTAGCGCCCGGAGACTTGCCGTGGTAGCCTACCCCCGTAGGGTATATGGCCATGAGCTGGAAAGCTCGCGTGGGAGTGCTACTGGGAGTGGCCGCAGCGGCGATAGCGCTCGTCGCGCTCCTGCCGCCCCTGGCCCAGGATCCCGCCTACCATCGCTTTGCCGACACGCGCAGGCTCTGGGGCGTCCCTCATGGTCTCGACGTCTGGTCCAACCTCGCCTTTCCCCTCGTCGGCCTCTGGGGGCTGGTCCGCGTGGCGTCGGCACCATCCGGGGGGCCGACCGGTCCGTTCCGCGAGTCCCGCGAGCGCTGGCCCTATGTGGTGGTGTGCGCCGGCGTTGCCCTCACGGGGCTGGGTTCGGCCTGGTATCACGCGGCTCCCGACAATGCGCGGCTCGTCTGGGACAGGCTGCCCATGACGCTGGTCTTCATGGGCATGCTGGCCGGGGTGTTCGCCGAGCGCGTCAGCGTGACCGCGGGGCTTCTCCTCCTGCCCCCGTTCCTGGCCGCGGGCCTGGCCAGCATCGCCTACTGGCACGCGAGCGAGGCGGCGGGGAGGGGTGATCTCAGACCGTATGTGCTGGTCCAGTTCCTCCCGGCTCTGGCCATTCCGCTGATGCTCTGGCTGTTCCCGGCCCGCTACAGTCGCGGGGGAGACATCGTGGTCGTCCTCCTCATCTACGGAGTGGGCAAGCTCTTCGAAGTCCTCGACGGCCGGATCTTCGCGCTAGGCCGCCTGGTGAGCGGACATACTCTCAAGCACCTGATGGCGGCCCTGGCGTGCTGGTGGCTGATTTGGGGCACCATGGCCCGGCGCCCTTCGAGACTTTCGAGCTGAGGGGCGGCCGAGCTGCCGAAGGCACGAGCGCCCCGAGGCGAGTGCTGAAGAGGACAGTTTCGAGCTGAGGGGCGGCCGAGCTGCCGAAGGCACGAGCGCCCCGAGGCGAGTGCTCGAAGAGGACACTTTCGAGCTGAGGGGCGGCCGAGCGGCCGCCGCACCAGCGACAAGGAGACACGATGATCGACGATGAGAGCAAGGCCAAGACTCTCGGGCGCCTGCGCCGGATCGAGGGACAGGTGCAGGGCATACAGCGCATGGTCGAAGAGGACAAGTACTGCGTGGACATCCTCCTCCAGCTCACGGCGGTGCAGGGCGCCGTCGAGCAGGTGCAGCGTCTGATTCTCGGCCGCCACATCGAGTCCTGTGTCGCCGACGCCATACGCTCGGGCACGGCCCGGGACCGGCAGAAGAAGGTGGACGAGCTCCTCGAGGTCTTCTCGCGTTTCGGCGGGCGCTGAGCCGTGGCGGCGCCCGAGAGCAAGACGCGAGTCGACTTTCCCGTCCAGGGCATGCACTGCGCGGCCTGCGTCGGCAAGGTGGAGCGGGCATTGCGAGCGGTCTCGGGAGTCGAGGAGGCCAATGCCAACCTGGCCACCGGGCGCGCCACGGTATGGGCGCGGCCGGAGGCCGCTCAACTTCCTGCCCTGCGACGCGCCGTCGAGGGCGCCGGCTACGCGGTGCCCGAGGAGATCGCCCGGACGCCCGAATCCGAGGACCGCGAGCGCGCGGCCCGCGCCACCCTGGACCGGAGCCTCCGCGCCAAGGCCCTGATCGGCGCGGCCCTTTCCCTGCCCGTTCTCCTCGGGAGCATGCGTGAGATCTTCACGTGGGCTCCGGCCTGGCTCGGAAATCCCTGGCTGCTCTGGCTCCTGACCACGCCCGTCCAGTTCTGGGTGGGCGGGCAATTTCACGCGGGCTTCGTGCGTGATCTCCGCCGTCGCTCCGCGAGCATGGACACGCTGGTCTCGCTCGGCACCAATGCCGCGTATTTCTTCAGCGTGGCGGTGACCCTGTGGCCGCACGCCTTCATGGCCGCGGGGGCCATGCACTACTTCGAGGTGTCCGCGCTCCTCATGACCTTCCTGGTGACCGGGCGCTGGCTGGAGGCGCGCGCGCGTGGAGGCACCTCCGAGGCCATCCGCCGCCTCATGGACCTCTCGCCCCGAACCGCGCGCGTGCTCCGCGAGGGGCGGGAGCTGGATCTGCCCGTGGCGCAGATCGCGGTGGGCGATACGGTGCGCATCAGGCCGGGGGAGCGCGTTCCCGTGGACGGCCTCGTCATCGAGGGCGCCTCGAGCGTGGATGAGTCCATGCTCACGGGCGAGAGCCTGCCCGTGGAAAAGCGATCGGGATCGAGCGTGGTGGGCGGGTCGGTCAACCGAACGGGCAGCGTGACCTTCCGGGCCACCCGGGTGGGCTCCGACACCGTGCTCGCGCGGATCATTCGGCTCGTCGAGGAGGCGCAGGGCTCCAAGGCCCCGATACAACGAATCGCCGATCAGGTGGCGGCCGTCTTCGTGCCCGTGGTGCTCGTGGTCGCGGGCGTGACCTTCGGGGCCTGGGTCTGGCTCGGACCTGAGCCGGCCTTGGTCCGGGCGATCTCGAGCGCCGTGGGAGTGCTGGTCATCGCCTGTCCCTGTGCCATGGGTCTCGCCACGCCCACGGCCGTCATGGTGGGCACGGGCAGGGGCGCCGAGCTCGGCGTGCTGATCCGGAGCGCGGCGGCTCTCGAGCTGCTCGACAAGGTCGAGATCGTGGTCTTCGACAAGACCGGCACGCTCACCGTGGGCAAGCCGGCGGTGACGGACGTGGTGCCCGCGCTAGGACGGGAGGAGAGCGATGTGCTCGCGCCCGCCGCCGCGGTCGAGCAGGGCTCCGAGCATCCGCTCGGTGAAGCTATCGTGGACGAGGCGAAACGACGCGGGTTGGCCCTGCCGCCCCTGACCGGATTTCGCGCGCTGCCCGGGTTCGGCGTGGAGGCCGAGGATGCCGCGGGGCGCATCGTCCTCGGCCACGCCCGGTTCATGATGGCCCGGGGGATCGACGTCACCGCCCTGGAGCCCCGGGCGCGGGAGCTGGCGGCGGCGGGGAAGACCACGGTCTTCGTGGCCGCAGCCGGCAACCTCCTGGGACTGGTCGCCGTCGCGGACCGGCTCAAGCCCGAGGCGCGGGCGGCGGTGGCGGCGCTCAAGACCCTGGGAATCGACGTGGTCATGCTGACGGGCGATGCGCGGTCGACCGCCGAGGCCATCGCGCGCGAGGCGGGAATCGAGCGGGTGCTCGCCGACGTGCTGCCCGACGGCAAGGCCGCCGAGATCAAGCGGCTTCAAGAGGACGGCCGTCCGGTGGCCATGGTCGGCGACGGGATCAACGATGCGCCGGCCCTGGCCCAGGCCGCGGTGGGCATCGCCATGGGCTCGGGCACCGACGTGGCGATGGAGGCGGCCGACGTCACTCTCATGAGGGGGAATCTCCTCGGAGTGGTGACGGCTGTGCTGCTCTCGCGGCAGACGATCCGGATCATCCGGGAGAACCTCGCCTGGGCATTCGGCTACAATCTCCTCCTGGTGCCGGTGGCGGCGGGCGCGCTCTATCCGCTCTGGGGGGTCACGCTCTCGCCGATTCTGGCCGGACTCGCCATGGCGCTCTCATCGGTGTCGGTGGTCGCGAACAGCCTCCGGCTGCGCCGGTTCACCCCGGGGCCGCTCGGCCCCGCCTCATGATCGGCTCGGCCTTCCTCCAAGGACGCGACCGCTACGAGCGGGTGGTGGAAGCGTGGGTGGACAATACCCACGACGACGCTTTCACCCACACGGTGCAAGTACACGACGAGTCCTTCGGCGTCGAGCTCAGCGCCGTGTGTACGCCGTCTCCGGGCTACGAGGTGCGCGAGGCCCGCGCTCGCGCGCTCACGGACGGGACGGATGCGGCGGGGGCCTCGCGGCTCGCCGAGCTCCGCGGCGCGCGGATGGTGGCGGGCTTCGCTCGACGCGTAGCCGAGCTGGCCGGCTCGGGTCCCGGCGCGAGCCTCTCGGTGGAGGCGGGCGTCGAGATCGCCCGGCTCGCGCGGCAGGTCGCCAAGCTTCCGCGCGAGGCAACCGCGGGTGTGGCCACGGGCGGTCCGCGGGCGTGCTGGGACCTCGACACGAGAAGCTGGATCGATCTGCCCGACTCGTGCTTCACGTATAGCCGGGCGGGTCATGCCCTGCTCCAGGAACGTGAGGTGACCACGCCCATCGTGGCCGAGCTCTACAGTCCGCTCCCCGGCGCCTCGCGCGTGTTCGTCCGCAAGAGAGTCCTGCGGCTCGTGCGCACGGGCCCGCGGCTCCACTGCTTCCACTCCATGCACGACAATGTCCACGGCTTCGACATCCACTACGAGATCGACGTCGACTCCGGCCGCATCGCCGCCGCCGACTCGATCACCTCGCGGCTTCCGTACCAGGGCATATGCACGGAGCCCCAGGGCAAGATCGCGGCGCTCCGAGGAGAGACGGTGGACGCGGGCCTGCGCAAGCGAATGCAGGCGCTGATCGGCGGCCCCGCGGGCTGCGCGCAGCTTTTCGATTTGACGGCGGATCTGCTGAAGCTCCTGAGCGTGTAGTCCGGGGGAGGCCATGGACATCAAGACAGACACGGACTCATTGCCCACCGCCGACGGTCTCATGCCCACGTACATCTGCCGGCCGGCCACGGGAGGTCCACACCCGGCCGTCATCGTGGTCATGGAGGCCTTCGGGCTCAACGCCCACATCAAGGACGTGACAGAGCGGATCGCCCGCGAGGGCTACGTGACGATCGCGCCCGATTTCTTCTACCGCTTCGGCAGCCCCATCGTGCCGTACGGCGAGGTGTCGCGCGCCATCGGCTATATCCAGCAGCTCGACGACGCCGCCCTCATGGCCGAGATGGGCGTGGTCATGCAGCACCTCAGGTCTCTCGCCGAAGTGCGCGGCGATCGGATCGGGATCACGGGCTTCTGTATGGGCGGTCGCATCGCCTTTCTCACGGCGTGCCGGCATCCCGCCGCCGTCAAAGTCGCCATTGCCTTCTATGGCGGCGGAATTGCCGCCGACACGCCGGCCGCCCCCCTCAACGACGCGCCGCGCATCCAGTGTCCCGTCCTCTGCTTCTTTGGCGAGGCCGACCGCATGATTCCGATGGACCAGGTGCGCCGGCTCGAGGAAACGCTCAGGCGGCTCAAGAAGACTGCCGAGATCAAGGTGTACGCGGGGGCCGGACACGGCTTCTTCTGCGATGACCGGCCTTCCTATCATCCTGACGCGGCGGCCAGCGCCTGGAGCCTGACCAGCCTCTGGCTGTCTAAATATTTGAATTAGCTGTTCGTTCTGACCAAGCGTTGACAGGTCTAGAACTCTCGCTTAGCCTTGTACTGACCGTTTGGTACAAATTCCTCAGGTGAGCGATCCCGGTGGGGGGGGCGATGCCGCAGGTGCTCGCGGAAACGAAGAGCGCGAAGGGCGCGGCCACGAAAGACCAGATCCTGGACGCGGCGAGCCGCCTCATCCATCTTCAGGGCTATCACTGCACCTCGCTGGACGACGTGCTGAGGGAGAGCGGGGTAGGCAAGGGCAACTTCTACTACTACTTCCGGAGCAAGGAAGAGCTTGGCTATGCCATCATCGAGCGCCTCGTCACGGTCTTCCTCGCGAGAACACTCGAGCCGGCCTTTGCCGATCCCCACGCCGACGCCATGCCTCAGATCGAGGGATTCCTCGACCGCGTGCTCGCCAATCAGCGTGAGCGGAACTGTGTGGGCGGCTGTCCCATGGGCAATCTCGCCTCCGAGCTGTCGGACGTGCACGAGGGATTCAGGCAGCGGCTGGCCTTGATCTTCGCGGAGTGGCGACGCACGCTCACCGAGACATTGGCGCGGGGCCAGGCTCGAGGGCAGCTGCGGGCCGACTGCAATCCGGAGCGCGCCGCGCATTTCCTGGTGGCTGCCCTCGAGGGTGCCATCCTCATGACCAAGGTGACCAAGGACATCGGGGTCATGGAGAAATGCGTGGATGAGCTGAAGCAGCATCTGACCCTGTATGCCCGGTCTTGATCTGACGATGAGTGGACGTGCCCGAGCGGGCACCGGAGAGATTCGATGACGACGCCCCCGGCGGAGGCGATGGCCGAGCCCGAAAAGCAGACCCCCACCGGTACCGTGCGCGTCGATCGCGACGCCGCGCTCGTGGAGGGACTGCGCCGCGGTGATCAGGACGCGCCCGAGCACCTGCTCGAGACGTATGGCGACCGCGTCTATCGCCTGGCCATTCGCATCACCGGCAATGAGCAGGACGCCGAGGAGGTGGTTCAGGACGCTCTCTGGACCGCGACGAGGAAGATCGATACCTTCAAGGGCGAGTCGGCCTTTGGCAGCTGGGTATACCGGATCACCGCCAATGCCGCCTACCAGAAGCTGCGCACGCGGCGGGGCCGGCGACAGGAAGTGTCCTGGGACGCTCTCTCCCCTGGCGTCGACGAGCAGCGCCCCTACCTCGAGCCCGTGGCCGATTGGTCCGGTAAGGTCGAGGAGCCCGCCCTGCAGGCCGAGCTGCGGACCGTGTTGACCGCGGCCATCAATGATCTGCCCACGGACTATCGAACCGCATTCCTCATGCATGACGTCGAGGGGCTCTCGAATCCTGAGATCGCCGAGACCCTGCACATCAGCCTGCCCGCCGTGAAGTCTCGCGTACATCGCTCGCGGCTCTTCCTTCGCGAGCGCCTGGCCCGCTACCTCGAAGCCGCCTGACGAGGCCTCACCGCCGCGGCTAAGGTGCCGTCATGCTTGACTTTCGCGCCCCGGGTATGGTTTGATGAGCGCTCGCGACAATCCAATTCAGGCTATCCATTAAAGAGAGTGAAGAGGGAGAAGGACCCCACATGGAAGCGGTGATCGCTACAGGCGGGAAGCAATACCGGGTCGCCCCGGGGCAAGTCATCAAGGTCGAGCGGCTGGGCAAGCCCGCGGGCGCCCCGGTCGAGTTCGACCAGGTGCTGCTCGTCACCAAAGACGGGCAGGTGACGGCCGAACCCCAGGCGTTGACCGGGGCGAAGGTCACGGGCGAGGTCGTCTCGGAGAAGAAGGGCGCCAAGGTCCTCGTGGTCAAGTTCAAGCGGCGGAAAAATTACCGGCGGAAGCGCGGGCACCGGCAGATCATGACGGCCGTCCGCATAATCAAGATCGAGGCATAGGGACATGGCGCACAAGAAGGGCGTGGGCAGCTCTCGCAACGGCCGCGATTCTAATGCCCAGCGGCTGGGCGTCAAACGCTTCGGCGGGCAGTTCGTGACCGCGGGCAGCATCATCGTGCGGCAGCGGGGCACCCGGTTCAAGCCAGGGACCAATGTGGGCCTCGGCACGGACCACACGCTGTTCGCCACCTCGGACGGCTACGTCCGCTTCGAGCGCAAGGGCGACGACAAGTACGTCAGCATCGCCCAGCAGCCCGCCTGACCTCACCCGGGGCACCCCGGGACCTCCGATGTTCGTCGATGAGATCGATGTCTTCGTCAAGGGCGGCGACGGCGGAGCGGGCTGCGTGAGCTTTCGCCGCGAGGCCTATGTCCCGCGCGGCGGACCCGACGGCGGTGACGGCGGCGACGGCGGAAGCATCGTCCTCGAAGCAGACCCGGCCATCACCACGCTCCTCGATTTCCACTACCAGCGCCACTACACGGCGGAGCGCGGCCAGCACGGCAAGGGCTCGACCAAGCACGGCGCCTCCGGCGAGGACACGATCTTGCGGGTGCCACTCGGCACCGTGGTCTCCGATCGCGCCACGGGCGAGCAGCTGGGCGATCTCACGTCGGGGGGCCAGCGCGTGATGGTGGCGAGGGGCGCGCGGGGCGGCCGGGGCAATGCCCGCTTCGTCAGCTCGACCAACCGGGCTCCGCGCCGCGCCGACCTCGGGCGCCCCGGCGAAGAACGCTGGATCCATCTCGAGCTCAAGCTCCTGGCCGATGTTGGCGTGATCGGCTTTCCCAACGCCGGCAAGTCCACGCTGGTCTCGCGGCTGTCGGCCGCCAAGCCCAAGATCGCGGACTATCCGTTCACCACGCTGCAGCCGACCCTCGGCATCGTGCGGGTCGACGATGATCGTACCTTCGTGATCGCCGACCTGCCCGGGCTCATCGCGGGAGCGGCCGAGGGCAAAGGCCTGGGCATCCGTTTCCTGCGCCACACCGAGCGAACGCGCGTGCTCGTCCACCTGGTCGATCTCGATCCCGGCCTCGAGCGCGATCCCGTCGAGGACTGGCAGGCCATCCAGCGGGAGCTTGCCGAGTATTCGGCCGAGCTCGCGGCGCGGCCCCAGATCGTGGTGGGCAGCAAAGCCGAGCTGCCGGGCACCGAGGAGCGGCGGGCCGCGCTCGAGCGCTTTTGCCGCGCCGAGGGGCTGTCCTTCCACGCGATCTCGTCGGTCACCGGACTGGGGCTGCCCGCGCTCCTGCGCGATATCAGCCGGCTGCTCTCGAGCGGGACATGGGCGCGCGCCGGGCGCTGACCAAGGCGCGCCGGCTCGTGATCAAGGTCGGGAGCGGCCTGATCACGAGCCGCGGAGAAGGTCTGGACGGCCAGCGCCTAGGGCTGCTCGCCACCGACATCGCTGCTCTCGTGGCCGATCGCCGCGAGGTCGCGCTCGTCTCCTCGGGCGCCATCGTGGCCGGCTCGGCGCGGCTGGGACTCTCTCGTGGACCCCGCTCCATTCCCGAGAAGCAGGCGGCCGCCGCCGTGGGCCAGTCCTCCCTCATGTGGCACTACGAGCAGGCCTTCAAGCGGCACGGCATCAAGGTCGGCCAGGTGCTGCTCACGGGCCAGGACATCAGCGATCGCAGCCGCTATCTCAACGCGCGCAACACGCTCCTGGCCCTGCTCGAGTTCGGCGTGCTGCCTATCGTGAACGAGAACGACACCGTGGCCGTCGACGAGATCAAGGTGGGCGACAACGACAACCTGGCCGCCCTGGTGGCGCACTTGATCGACGCGGAGCTCCTCGTGCTCCTGACCGATGTGGACGGTCTCTACACGGGCGATCCGCGTCGCGATCCCACGGCCCGGCGTCTGGAGACCGTGGAGGCCGTGACGGAGGAGGTTCAGGGCTTCGTCTTCGACGAGGCGGGGCGCGTCTCCGTGGGCGGCATGAGCACCAAGCTCGAGGCGGCGCAGAAGGCTGCCGCCTCCGGCATCGGCATGGTGATCGCCAGTGGCCGCGAGCCGGGCACCCTGGGGCGCCTGATGCGCGGCGAGCCCGTGGGCACCTATTTCTTGCCTCGCGAGGACCGCCTGGCCGCGCGGAAGCGCTGGATCGCCTTCGCGGTGCCCCCCCAGGGCCGGCTCATGGTTGACGCGGGCGCGCGGAAGGCCTTAACTGAGAGGGGCAAGAGCCTGCTGCCCTCGGGCCTCGTAGCCGTCGAGGGCGACTTCAGCGCGGGCGAGGTCGTGGCGCTCGCCGAGCCCGACGGCCAGGAGTTCGCGCGGGGGCTCGTCAACTACGACGCCGGGGAGCTGCGCAAGATCCAGGGCGCCAAGACGGGCGAGATCGAGAAGGCCCTGGGCTACAAGGGGCTGGCCGAAGTCATCCACCGGGACAACCTGGTGGTCCTGGCCGGCCCGGGAGGATGCTGATCGTGGATACGGCGGCGCACGTCACCGGCAAGGCGCGGGCGGCGAAGGAAGCGGCCCGCGTGCTCGCTCTCGCCTCGACCCGGACCAAGGATGAGGGGCTCCAGCAGATGGCCCGCGGCCTCGAGGAGAAGACGGCCGCGATCATCGAGGCCAATCGCGCCGACCTCGAGCGCGGCCGCGCGGCGGGACGGACCCGCGCCTTTCTCGATCGGCTGACCCTCACCGATGCGCGCATCGCCGACATGGCGGGGGGCTTGCGCCAGATCGCGGCCCTCCCGGATCCGGTGGGGGAGACGGTGGACGCGTGGCGCCGGCCCAACGGCATGGAGATCGCGCGGGTGCGTGTCCCTCTCGGCGTCATCGGGTTCATCTACGAGTCCCGGCCCAATGTGACGGCCGACGCCGCCGGGCTCTGTCTCAAGTCGGGCAATGCCGTGCTGCTGCGCGGGGGGAGCGAGGCCCTCGAGTCCAATACCGCCATCACCCAGGTGCTGGCCAAGGCGGTGGAGAAGGCGGGCCTGCCCGCCGAGGTCGTGCAGGTCGTGGACACCGCCGATCGCGCGGCCGTGATGAGCATGCTCACCCTCGACCGCTACATCGATCTCATCATCCCGCGCGGCGGGGAGGAGTTCGTCCGTCTGGTCGCCGAGCGAGCCACCGTGCCCGTCCTCAAGCACGACCGGGGCCTGTGTCACGTCTACGTGGACGAGAGCGCGGATCTGGACATGGCGGTGGCCATCACGGTGAACGCCAAGGCGCAACGCGTGAGCGTGTGCAATGCCGCGGAGACGCTCCTCGTCCACGCGGGAGTGGCGGAGCGCTTCCTGCCCGCGGTGGCCGCCCGGCTCGAGGCCGCGGGCGTCGAGCTGCGGGGGTGCGAGCGCACCCGGGCTCTGGTGCCCGGGGCGCGGCCGGCCGCCGAGAGCGACTGGGACACGGAGTATCTCGACTACATCCTGGCCGTTCGCGTGGTCGAGAGCTTCGACGAGGCCGTGGCCCATATCCGGCGTCACGGCTCGGGGCTCGCGGAGGCGATCGTGACTTCCGATCTCCGTCGCGCGCGCCGCTTCACCCACGAGGTCGACGCGGCGGCCGTGGTCGTCAACGCCTCTACGCGTCTGGTCGACGGCTCACAGTTCGGCATGGGCGCCGAGATGGGGATCTCGACCTCGCGGCTGCACGCGCGGGGGCCCGTGGGCGTCCGGGAGCTGACCACCACGAAGTTCATCGTCATGGGTGACGGCCAGGTGCGGGAGTAGCGTCGCCGGTGCCCACGGTCGGCGTTTTCGGGGGCTCCTTCAACCCGATCCACTTCGGACACCTCCTGCTCGCCGACGACATCTGCGAAGCCCTCCGCCTCGACCGGATCCTGTTCGTGCCCGCGGCCCAGCCGCCCCACAAGCCCGCCGCCGAGCTCGCGGCGGTCGAGCATCGCTATCGGATGACGGCCCTCGCCGTGAACGAGCATCCGCGCTTCGCCGTCTCCGACCTCGAGCTGCGCCGCTCCGGCCCGTCGTATACGGTGGACACCCTCACGGCCCTGGCCCCCGAGGGTGAGCTCTTCCTGCTCATTGGCTCGGAGACGTTCCTCGACCTGCTCAGCTGGCGGGAGCCGCGCCAGGTCGCGCGGCTCGCCCGCCTCGTGGTGGTGCCGCGCACGGGGGCCGACTTCGATCCCGACGCGCCAGCCGCCCAGAAGGTGCTCGCCGAGCTCGGGCTCGCCGCTTTCGGGGCGTCCGGCGGACCGATTCTCCATCATGCGGCCTCGCTGCCCATCTCGGGCTCCGACCTGCGCCGGCGGGCTCGCGAAGGACGCAGCCTGGCCTATCGCATGCCGGAAGCGGTGGCCGCCTACATCCGCGGGCACGGCCTCTACGGGCCAGGAGCCTGATGGCCGCCCTCACCGCGGAAGCCACCGCGCGCCTGGCCGCCCAAGCCGCCCTCGACAAGAACGCCGAGAATCTGGTGGTGCTCGACCTGCAGGGCCTGTCGACGGTGGCGGACTTCTTCATCGTGTGCAGTGCGCGCTCGACCACGCAGGCGGACACCATCGTGGACGCCGTGCGCGCGGCCCTCAAGGCCGCGGGCTCGCGACCCCGCCACCAGGAAGGCGGCGCGGCGAGCGGGTGGGTGCTCCTGGATTACGTGGACGTGATCGTCCACGTCTTTCTCGAGGAGACTCGCCAGTTCTACGCGCTCGAGCGCCTGTGGGGAGATGCGCCGCTGCTCTCGGTCGAGGTGGGCGCGCGTCCGCGCGATTGATTTCCCTGGGAGGGCATGGTAGCCTTCGCGTCTAATTCCGGCGGATCGCCCGCCGTGTCGTGGAGGAGACAGTGATGAAGAAGGATCGTGTCGCCCAGTTCCGGAAGAAGCTGGAGGAAAAGCACCGTCAGCTCGTCGAGGAAGTCGGCAAGAACGTGCTCTACGGCAAGGGCCCCGATGACGATTCGACGAAGGACCTCGGGGACCAGGCCGCCACGTCCTATAACCGGGAGTTTCTGTTCGAGCTCGGCAACGGCACCCAGCGGCTCCTGAAAGAGGTCGTCTCCGCGCTGCAGAAGCTCGATGATGGCAGGTACGGGGATTGCGAGCGCTGCGGCGAGGCCATCGCGGACAAGCGCCTCGAGGCGCTGCCCTTCGCCCGCTACTGCATAGACTGTCAGCGGGCCGTCGAAGAAGAAGAGCGCACGGCCGCGGGGTAGAGCGGCACCTTCGCCCACTGCCGTGTCAGTCCGCTCCGGCGTCTTCGTCGCACTGGCGTTCGGGGCGGCCGTCGCCTATCTGGGCTCCTTGAACGCCACCCGCGTCCGGGTCGCCCTGTCCTCGGATTGGGCCTGGGACGTCCCCCTCGTGGCGCTGGTGGTCGGCACCTTTGTCGCCGGCGCCGCCCTCGCCTTCGTGTTCGGGCTCGCGCGGGATCTCCGCCGTACCTACGTGGACTATCAGCGCACCCGCGACGCGCGGCGGGCCGAATCGCTCACGGAGCTCTACCACCGCGGCGTGGACGCCCAGCTCTCCGGTCGCCCGGAGGCGGCGACCCAGGCCTACGGCGAGCTGCTGAAACGGTCCCCCGATCACGCGCAGGCGCACGCCCGGCTCGGGGAGATGGCGCTCGAGCGTGGAGACGTCCAGGGCGCCCTCGTGCACCATCTCGATGCCCTCCGCACCGACGAGCGCCCCGAGATCGTGCTCGCCGCCGCCGAGGACTATCGGCGCACCGGCCGGCCCGACGATGCCGCCGCCATGCTCGAGCGCCTCCTCGTCGAGGCGCCGGAGCACCTGACCGCGCTGCGCGCGCTTCGGGACCTGAGCGCCGAGCGCGGCGACTGGAGGCGCGCCCTCCAGGCTCAGGAGCGCGTGGCCGCCGCGGCTGGCCCCGCCGAGCGGGCCCAGGAGCAATCCTGGCTGGCGGGCATCCACTATGAGCTCGGCCGGTCGCTCCTGGGTCAAGGGCAGATACCGCCCGCCATGGCCCGCTTCCGCGAGGCCTTGCGCGCGGAGCCTGATTTCCTGCCCGCCACTGTCGCGCTTGGCGACGCGCATCTGCGTGCCGGGGACAGCCGCGAGGCGCTCCGCGTCTGGGAGCGCGGGCTCGAGGCGAATCCCGCGCTGCCGCTCTTGACCCGCGTCGAGCAGCTCTACCGTGACGGAGGCCGGCCCACTCGGATGATCGCCCTGTACCAGGATGCGAGCGCCCGTGCCCCTGAGAGCCTGGCCCTCGCCTTCGCCCTCGGCCGCGTCTATTTCGAGCTCGCCATGCTCGACGAGGCGGCCGACCAGTTCCAGAAGGTGGAGGTGCGCGCCCCGGACCTGCCAGGCCTGCACGCCTATCTGGGCGCTATCTTCGAGCGCCGGGGACAGCCGGCGGACGCCCTGGCGGAGTACCGCCGGGCCCTCCAGGCCACCGGCACGTTCGAGTGGCCGCACCGCTGCGCCCTGTGCGGCGCGGAGCACGGCCTCTGGATGGAGCGGTGCCCGTCGTGCCGGCGCTGGAACACGTCGCGCCCATAGGTAGCTCGGAGAGGGGCTCCGCCCCCCTTCCGAAGCCTCCCCCCGACGCAGGGCGAGCCGCAGGACGTCGTGGGCGCGGGGCGAGTCGCAGCACCGCCCGGGGGCTGGGGCCCCCAGGTGCGAGGCGAGCGAGATGATAGTCGCCCCGCCGTCCGAGGCGAGCAATCTGAGCACTACGCCGGCGAAGCCGGCGCTCGAAGCGGAACACCCCTTCTCGCGAGGGCACGGTAATTACTTGAACAGACCCCTAGCCGGCGCCGAAGCGTCGACGGGCGGCGTCCGGCCTTGGCTCACGGCCGCGCTCGACCTGCTCTTTCCGCCTTTCTGTCCCGTGTGCCACGCGGCGCTTGGTGCCGGCCGCCGCGATCCCCTCTGCGGGGCATGCTGGCAAGCCCTCGAGCGCATCGCGCCTCCGTGGTGCCGTCGCTGCGGCCAGCCTCTCTCGATCGAAGGGCTTTGCGGGGAATGCCGGACGCGCCGGAGGGCGTTCGCGTATGCGCGGGCGGCGGTGCGTTATGGGCCCATTGCGCGCGAGGCGCTTCACGCCTTCAAGTTCGGCGGCCGCCGGGCCCTCGCGGCCCCGCTCGCCGATCTGCTCACGGGGCTTGGCCTGAGAGCCTTGCCGGGAGCCGCGCCCGATCTCCTGGTGCCGGTACCGCTTCACGCGCGTCGCGAGCGAGAACGTGGCTACAACCAGTCGGCCCTCCTCGCCAAGCGCCTCGGGCGGGGCTGGGGCGTGCCCGTTGCCACCGATGCCCTGGGCCGAGCACTGGCGACCGCGCCCCAATCCGACCTCGACGCCGCGGCGCGCCGCAAGAACGTTCGGGGCGCCTTCACCGTGCTCAGGCCCGAGCTGGTCGTCGGCCGCCACGTGCTGCTCGTCGACGACATCCTGACCACGGGAGCCACGGTGGGGGAATGCGCGCGCTGCCTGACCAGCGCGGGCGCCGCCGCGGTGGGCGTGCTGACGGTGGCCCGCGTCGACTGACCGACACTGGGTCAATTTGCTTCGCCAGATTGATTCAGCCCTCGCCTCGCGGCCGGGCCGCTCAGCTCGAACTGCCACGTTGCGAGCGGGCCGGCAACCAGTCAATTCAGCCCTCGCCTCGTGGCTGCGCCCCTCAGCTCGAACTGCCACGTACGTTCAATTCAGCCCTCGCCTCGTGGCTGCGCCCCTCAGCTCGAACACCCACGTACGCCTCGGGCTGCCGGCCCGCTGGCGCGTGGCCGTTCGAGCTGAGGGCGCAGCCCGAGGCGAGAGCTGAGTTGATCTGGCTCGCAACTTGCCCCAGTGCCTGCGCCCAAACTGACCCACTACCGACTGACCTGCGAGCTTGCGCCCCCCCGCGCTTGGCCCCTATAATCAGGGTCCCAGTAGGGCGGAAGTCATCGCCAATCCTCGGTTATCACCATCTAAGGAGTCCATCATGGGTGTGCGAGTCGGCGTCAACGGATTCGGGCGTATCGGCCGGGTCTTCTTCCGCGCGGCGCTCACGGCGCCGGAGCTCGAGGTGGTCGCCGTCAATGACCTGGCCGACGCCAAGACCCTGGCCCACCTGCTCAAGTACGACTCGGTGCACGGCATCCTAGACGCCGAGGTCACCCACAAGGGCGAGGCCATCTTCGTCAACGGCCGCGAGGTGCGGGTCTGCTCGGCCAAGGACCCCGCCGCCCTGCCCTGGAGCGAGCTCGGCGTGGACATCGTGGTCGAGTCCACGGGGGTCTTCCGGGACAAGGCGACCACGACCAAGCACCTGCAGGCCGGGGCCAAGAAGGTGGTAATCACGGCGCCCGCCAAGGACCCGGACATCACCATCGTCCTGGGGGTCAACGAGCAGAAGTACGATCCCGCCCGCCATGAGCTCGTGTCGAATGCCTCCTGCACGACCAACTGCCTCGCCACCGTGGCCAAGGTCCTGCTCGACAATTTCGGCATCAAGCGGGGCTTCGCGTCCACCGTGCATTCCTACACCAATGACCAACCCATCCACGATTTCCCGCACAAGGACCTCCGCCGGGCGCGCGCCGGCGCAGTGAGCATGATTCCCACGACCACGGGCGCGGCCACCGCGGTGGGGCTCGTCCTGCCCGAGCTCAAGGGCAAGCTCGACGGGCTCGCCATCCGCGTGCCCACCGCCAATGTCTCCGTGGTGGACCTGACCGCGGAGCTCGAGAAGCCGGCGAGCGCCCAGGCGGTCAACGACGCCTTCCGGGCCGCGGCGAGTGGGCCTCTGCGCGGCATTCTCGACGCCACGGACGAGGAGCTCGTCTCCGTGGACTTCAACGGCAACCCGCATTCCTCCATCGTCGACCTGGCGTCCACGGCGGTCATCGACGGCAGCATGGTCAAGGTGCTCGCCTGGTACGACAACGAGTGGGGCTACTCGAATCGGGTGAAGGATCTTATCCGGTACATGTCGAAGTCGCTCTAGTGCCGGGCCAACTGACTTCGCCAGACCTACTCAGCTCTCGCCTCGCGGGCCTGCCGCTTGGCTCGCACCGCCACGTTCTCGGTCGGCAGCAACCCTCAACGTACGAGTCACTCAGCCCTCGGCTCGGGCCTGCGTCCCTCACCTCGAAGGGTCACGTACGCCTCGGGCTGCTGCCTCCCTCGGGCGTGGTAGTTCGAGCTGAGGGGCGAAGCGCCGAGGCGAGGGCTGAGTTGAA
>DASYTI010000070.1 GCA_036002485.1 Candidatus Methylomirabilota bacterium
GTAGGGGTGTCGCGAGCCCGGGCCACCGTGGAGGTCTGTGCTGACTCCGCCCGGCCCGTCGGTGCGCGCCTCCCCGCCGCTGCGTCGAGGCGCTGGCTTGACCGGACCCACGCGCGGTGACAGGATCGGCCCGAGATGTCAGACGGTTCATCCGCGCTGTGACAGCGGCAAGAGCTCGGGAGCAGGTGGCTGATGTCCGATGATGTCCGAGAACGCCCTTTATGTCTCCTACGCGCCCCACGCGGTGATCTTGGTCTTTCTCATGGAATGCCAACCTCCTTGGAGTCTGCAACATTGGATGACAGCCTTCCCGCAATGACCCTGGCCACGTCGCCCACGATAATAGCTTCTTTCAGGGCTTGGTCTACAGTGATCTGCACACCCAGCGCCCGGAGGACCTTCCGATCTGCGGTCACGTCCGGGAGGGCGTCATGCCCCGTCGCCTTGCCTTCCTGGGCCAGTCGAAGCTCATCAGCCATGTCCTCTGCATTGATCTCGTCCAGGTGGTCCACGAGGGCGTCCTTGGCTGCCAGCGAGGCTCGTGGGCTTACAACGCGGGCACTGGCTGCCTTCGGTCGAGCCACCAAAGTAGGCATGTCTCCGCCCTGCCCGATGGCGTCCAGCCAGTTCTGTTCTTCCTTCTCGGCCTTGTCGAGGTCGGCTGCCGCCCGCTCCCGCCCGCTGTCCTCCGTAGGTAGCTTGATCGTTTCCAGGTAGGCCATGATTTCCCGCTCTATGACCTCGGGAGGAAGGGCTCCGCGCGGCAAGAGCGGTCATTTCACGGTGTCCTGAACAGCGGCCACTCCACGCACCCCCAACAATCATAGACCTGTATCTTGACAACAACTGCAGACACTCCTAGTCTCGTGCCTAGCGTTCGGCCTCTCGAATCAGACCCGTGAGGAGGACGACATGGCGATACTCCGGTTCGGTCTCCTGTCAGTACTTACCCTCGGGATTGTGAGCCTCGGCATGGGGCGTGTCGCTGAGGCGGTGCCCATCTGCGTGACGGGTGGTTCCTGCTATGAGACGAGCACGAACCTCGGGCTTCCGAATAACACGTGGCCCGGCGCCCAGGCAGCGGCCGCAGCGACCTCTTTCAACGGGCAGCCAGGCCACCTCGCGACCCTAACCTCGGCTGCCGAGAACGCATTCATCACGAGCAACTTCGGGACATACATCGCGAACAGCGTCCCGTGGATTGGCTTGTTCCAGTCGCCGACTGGAGTGGAGCCTGGGTCACCGGCTCAGGGTGCCGCAGGTGGTTGGCAGTGGGTGACGGGCGAGCCATTCTATCAGAGCAACACGAATACAGCCGCCGATGTCATCTTCAGTAACTGGAAAGCTGGAGAGCCGAACGAAGGGACGACGCCTCCGAGCAACTGTGTGAATCTGCCCGGAACAAACAGTGCCCCACCTGTCGGAGGCTGGAACGATGCGCCGTGCACAAGTGTATTTGCATTCATCGTGGAATACAACGCAGCACCTGCGGCGGTCCCCCAGCCCACCACGCTCCTTCTCTTCGGCACCACAGCAGCGGGCCTCGGGCTGTTTCGCTGGCGACAGCGTCGCCGGAAGCAGCATCCGTAACCGCTGACGGGAAACAGAAGAGCTCAAAGGGGCCGGCCACTAGAGAGAGAGGCTCCTCCGCTTCGCCATCCTCGACCACCGTGATCGCCGCACATTCCTGGCTGGCACTGGTGCGGTGCTCCTCGCCGCGCCGCTCGCCGCCGAACTGAACATAGCATCCACCGGAAGGACACCCCATGACCGCAACGCTCCTGCTGGCAGGGCTCCTCCTGTTCGCCCCCGGCCTCGCACATGCACAAGTGACGGTTGAGCAGATCGTCGGCACATGGACCGGGACCATTGAGTACGCCTCCACCCGCACGGGCCCGGGCGGTACCACTACGGGCATCCTCACGATCAAGCCCGATGGCACGTGGACCGGCCAATCCGCCGTGGCCGGTGCGCCGCCCGCCCATGGCACCTATGAACTCAAGGGCAACGTCGCCCGTGCAGTCATCCTGAGCCCAGTCCCCTCGGGGTGGGGCAACACCGCCACGTGGACGTTTGCGGAGAAGGGCGGCGTATGGACGATGGTGTCCGAGCGCGATGACAAGAACACGAAGGGCACTTATGTCAAGAAGTGAGTGCCCTATGGTGGGCCAGCCCAGATCAGCGCGCTCGCTCTGAGCAACCTGCTGCCGACGGGAGTCGGTTGCTCATGGATGCGGGAGGGCTGATGGCGTATTCGATCGACGCCCCCGCATCGTATCGCCGCGCCGCCACCTGCGTGGACAAGATCCTCGGGGGCGCGAAGCCTGGCGACCTGCCCATCGAGCAGGCCGACTAGTTCGAGTTGGTCATCAACTTCAAGACCGTGAAGGCCCTCGGGCTCACGATCCCGCCATCGCTGCTGGGGCGGGCGGATGACGTGATCCAGTAGGCGATGGCAGTATGGTCGTCCTGAGCCCACGATTTATCCTAGCGATTCTCGTGCTGGCAGCTTCCACAGCGGCAGCGCAAACTTTGCCTCGTCCCGGTGTGCCGCCGCAAGACGTGTGGACGTACCCCCTCACTCACCCCATCAAGGGCAACTTCACCACGTACTCTGGTGAACGCTGCCTCTACCACATGAAGGGCGGGCAGTTCTACGGCAAGACCAAACCTGAGCGGTGCTATGCGACGGAGGGTGACGCTGTGGAGGATGGCTGTCGACGGTCAAAGCGATAAATGCCAAGAGTAGTGCCGAGCCAAGTTGTGGCGGTAATTGACGAGGCATTCCCCTTCGCTGCTACACAGCAAGAGGGAGAGCGAGTCAAGCTGTGACAGCGGCAAGAGCTCGGGAGCAGGTGGCTGATGTCCGAGAACGCCCTTTATGTCTCCTACGCTCAGACGCCATTGCGGCACACCGGGCTGGACCGGCCCTGGTCCTGGTGACACACGGCAGTGTCGTGAGCGATCTGACCGGGCGCACCGTCCAGATGGGCGAGCTCGTCGTCCTGCGGCGCGGACCTGACCGCAGCCGTGTCGTCGGCGGCCAGCTCTCCGTCGACTCGCGGCGCCTCTCACACCATCAGCCGGAGACCGAAGACGCGCTGCACCAGAAGGATGAGCCCGCCGACGATCGCGATCTGCAGCGCCGAAGCGGCGGCGATGGACGGGTCGGCCTCGAATTGGATCTGCGAGAAGATGTGCACGGGGAGGCTGGGCGCGTTGGCGCCCGCGAGGAAGAGGGCCAGGTTGATGTCGCTGAACGAGATGATGAAGGCGAACACCGCGCCCGTCACCAGGCTCGACCGGAGCAGCGGCAGCGTCACCTTGAAGAACGCCTGGGGACGAGTGGCGCCGAGGCTCATCGCCGCCTCTTCCAGGCGCGGGTCCATCCCGACCAGGCCGGCCGTCACGCAGCGGATGACATAAGGTGTCGCGATGACGATGTGGCCGACCAGCAACGTCGACGATGACGTGGGCCACGCGAGCCGCGCCAGGTAGAGGTAGATAGCGGCGCCGAGCAGGATGTGCGGCACCAGGAGCGGCGACAGGAAGAACGTTTCGATCGCCCGGCGGCCGCGGAACGAAAGGCGCACGAGGCCGATCGCCGACAGCGTGCCGATGAGCGTGGCCACGAGCGCCGTCGACAGCCCGATCACCTGGCTCACGCGAAAGAACGAGCGAACGAACATCTCGCTGGCGAAGAACGCTTGGTACCACTTGAGGGAGAGCCCTTTGGGCGGGAAGTCGAAGGTCGAGGTCGAGCCGAAGGACACGGTGATCACCACCACGAGCGGGGCCAGCAGCAGGACGTAGACGACGACCACGAAGGGCCAGAGAAACCGCGGGGGGCGGCCGGTCATCGCCGCGCCGTCTCCAGCCGCGCCCGGCGCCCGGTGGCCCACAGGGCCAGGCTGACGAGCGCCAGCATCAACACCACGAGGACGATGGTCAGGCTCGCGGCTCCCGGCCAGTCGTAGGCCGTGAGCACCTCCTCGTAGATCTGCTGGCCCACCATCCGCACGCGACGCCCCCCCATGAGGGCGGGCGTGATGAAGGCGCTCATCGACACGCTGAAGACGAGCAGCGTGCCGGAGACGAGACCGGGCATGCTCAGCGGCACGATGGTCCGCGCGAACATCTGGCCCCAATTCGCGCCGAGGTTCTGGGCCGCCTCCTCGAGGCTCGGCGGAATGCGCTCGATCGCCGCCATGATCGGCAGGACCATGAACGGCATGCTCTGCTGGGCGAGGCCGAGGATGACCGCCGCTTCGGTGTAGAGCAGCCGCACGCCGTCAGCCGCGCCCGCGAGCCGGAGCGCCTGGTTGACGAGCCCCTCGCTGCCGAGGATGACGACCCAGCCGAACACGCGGATCACCGTGCTGACCATGAGCGGCATGATGAGGAGGAACAGGCCGAGGGTCATGACTCGCGACGTCGACCGGGCGAGGAGATATGCCAGGGGGTAGCCGAGCACCACGCATACGAGCGTGACGACGACCGACAGCCGAAGCGTGCGCACGAACAGGTTGGCGTAGTACAGCTCGAAGAGCTTCGCGTAGTTGGCGCTCGTGAACTCCGCCACCGCGATCTTGGTCGGCGAGTGGAGGTACACGCTCAGGAGTGCCACGTTGGCGAATGGCAGGACGAGGAAGACCAGGAGATAGAGCCCGTACGGCCCGACGAACATCGTCCAGTACGGCCGGGGGCGGGGTCGGTCCATCCGGCGCGCCCTACCGCCGCAGCACGTGGATGTCTTCGGGGTCGATCGCCAGATCGATCGCAGCGCCCGAGGTGATGGCGCGGGTGCCCTTGCTGTTCTTGATCGACACCAGCAAAGGCTGTTTCTCCAGGGCGAGCACGCGCAGGTGCAGATCCTCTCCCAGATACGTGACGTCGCGCACGCGCGCGCTGAAGCGATTGGCGACGGCCGAGCCGCCATCGCTGTCCGCCACCATCTGGAATCGCTCGGGGCGCAGCAGCAGCGTCACCGCCGCGCCCGTGGCGTCCGGAACATGCGGGATCGAGAGAGCGAGCCCCTGCTCGGTCTCCACCGCGGTGCCGGCGCCGCTCCCCGGGGCACAGACTCGCGCGGTCAGAATGTTCGAGCTGCCGATGAAATCGGCAACGAAGGCGGTGGCCGGCCGCTCGTAAATCTCGCTCGGCGTGCCGACTTGCTCGATCCGACCCTGTGACAGGACGGCGATGCGGTCGGACAGGGCGAGCGCCTCGGTCTGATCGTGGGTGACGTAGACCGCCGTCTTCCCGAGCCGGCGTTGCAGATCGCGCAGCTCGTAGCGCATCTGGATGCGTAGCTTGAAGTCCAGGTTGGACAGCGGCTCGTCGAACAGGAGCAGGCTCGGCTCCAGCACCAGCGATCGGGCGATCGCGACCCGTTGCTGCTGCCCGCCCGAGAGCTGGGCCGGGTAGCGGTCCGCGATGTTCGGCAGATCGACCAGCTCCAGCATCTGGGCGATCCGGCGCCCGATCTGCCCCTTGTCGACCTTGCGCAGGCGCAGCCCGAACGCGATGTTGTCGAACACCGTCAGATGGGGAAACAGCGCGTAGTTCTGGAACACGAGCCCGACGTCCCGGCGGTGCGGGGGCCGGTCGTCGAGCCGCTGACCGTCCAGCTCGATCGAGCCGTCAGACAGGATTTCGAACCCCCCGATGCAGCGCAGCGTCGTCGTCTTGCCGCAGCCGCTCGGACCGAGCAACGAAAAGAACTCGCCCTCCATCACCTGAAACGACAGGGGGCCGACCGTCACGTGCGGCGAGAAGCGCCTGGTCAGCCCCCTGACGTCCAGCTTGACCTTGCCGCCGGCCACCGTCCTAGCCCAGCACCTCCTTGTTCCAGCGGGCGAGGTAGGCCGCGCGGTGCTGGTTCATCTTCTGGAAGTCCAGCGGCATCATGTTCTTGAGGTCGGCGTCCTTCAGGGCATAGTGCGCCAGCTCCGGCGGCAGCTTCGCCTTCTTGTTGGACGGCGGATAGCGGAAGCGCTTTGTCATCTCGATCTGGTACTCGGCATCCAGGGTGATGTTGACGAACTGCTGGGCCTGCCGCTCGAACTTCGTGCCCTTGAGGATGGGGAACCCATTGCCGACCTGGAGGCTGCCCTTCGGGTACACGATGTCCACCGGCACGCCCTCCGCCTGCAGCGAGAAGCAGCGGCCGTTCCAGAACGGCATCATCCAGATCTCCTCGCGCGTGAACGCCTTGAGCGTCACGTCGGTGTTCTCCATGATGACCGCGTCGTTCTTCTTGGTCAGCTCCGCGATGGCCTTCATGCCCGGATCGATGTTGTCGGGGGTGCCCCCGAGGGACTGGTTCAACGCGTGCAGCCACTGGATGCCGACCCAGCCATAGGCCGGAACGCCGATCTTGCCCTTGTACTTGGCACTGGCCAGGTCGTTGAACGAGGTCGGCTTGGTGGTGACGCGCTTGGTGTTGTAGACGAGGCCCATGACGATCTGCGTGTGGGCGGCCCAGTACGACTTGAGCCCAGCCCGCGGCGCCTCGAAGGTTCCCGGTAGCAGGTCCTTGTAGTTGGTGACGATGCCGAGATCGTAGTCGTGGAGGCAGCCGCCGTCGGCCAGCATCACCGCCTCGGCGTTCAGGAGCGCGGGGACGGTGAACGGCGGATTCCCGCACTGGGCGATGGCCTTGGTGGCAATCACCGAATCGATCATGTGCGCGTAGCTGACCGGGGTGTTGAAGCGCTTCTCGAAGCCGGCGTTCACCACGTACGCCTGCTTCAGGCCGTCGCCCCACGACCCGCCCGTCGAGGCAATGGTGAAGGCGTCCTCGGCCCAGGCGGGTTGCGTGTCGCCCAGCTCGGCCGCCGCAATCGCCGCCGCCCCCAGGCCCAGGGTTCGCATCATGTCGCGCCGTGAGATCTCTGTTCGCATGACCGCTCCTCCTTCACGGGGGGTGCAGTTCGCGTCAATGGGATCAGCTCGCCCCGGGGAAACCGCTGGCCGCGTCTCGGCCTGGCCAGAAGCTACCAGCCTCGCCGAACCCCTGTCAAAGGCTCTGCGCGCCCGCCCGACTTCATGCTCGCCGAGTGCGATCTCGACGTGATAGTGGGGGTCATGCTCCCCCCACTCGCGAAGGCGTTCGCCGTGTCGAAGCGCCCTACCGGCTCGGCGACACGCGGGCGGTGATGATCGAGGGCCCCGGCCGCAAGGCGCTCGAGCTGATCGAGGTCGAATAGCGCTCACTCGCCCTTGCTGCGGCGCTCGTAGGAGATGGCGTAGGCGGCCGACCGCGCGAGCAGGATCGGATCGTTCGAGAGATCGATGCCGTCCGTGCGGTTGGTGGGGTCGAAGACCAGCCGCCGCTCGTCCTGAGCGCTCGTCGGCGAGATGCCGGTCACCTCCAGGCGCCCCAGCTCGACCCGCGGGCGATCCGCCGGCCACAGCGCGGTGGGATCATCGGTCGGATCGCCCTCCGCGGCGACCTGCAGGAGCAGGCGGAAGGCGGCGGGGCTGGTGCGCAGGCGGCTCTCCAGCTCGTCGCGCAGGAAGCTCGGGCTGCGCTTGCCCGCCTCCTCGGGAGACAGCGCCGCCTCGCCCGCCTCGGGGACGAAGTGATAGCGGCCGAAGCGCCGCGAGCCGTCGGCGGCGGTGAACAGGAACGCGTGCTCGGCGTGGTAGCTGGTCTGCGCGTAGCTGGCGGGCACCGGCTTCTGCATCAGGCGTCCGACGAAGGCCGCCGCGGCCGGATGGCTAGCGAGAAACTTCGGCACGCCGTCGGGAGCGGGCTTGCCGGTGGCCGGGTCCGGGAGCTGGGCCCGGAGGAACTCGAGAAGCTCCTCGGGTGTCCGGGCCACGAAGCCCTCGATCGAGTTGGCCAGGATGTCGGCCGCCTTCCCGTCCGCCAGCTGGAACTTCACCGACATCGACCGCACGTTGGGCACACCGTCGTGCACGTCGGGGTTGCCGTTGGAGTTGGAGAAGCGGACGACGGTCGGCACCGGACCGCCCTGGAAATGCGAGGCGCGGGTCATGCCGCGCGCCTGCGCGGATGGGCGAAACGTCCCCGCGCAGACGAGGCCCTTGGCGTGCACGGGGCGGAAGCCGGCGTGCGGGCCGGCCAGCGCCCTCATGGTTTCGACGAGCTGGGCGATGACGGCTTGAGACGTGGCGGGTGCAGACATCGAGGGCCTCCTTCTCGATCGGATGCCAGCTTCGGGCCGGGCGACTCGGACGGAGCGGGAGCCGCAGGAACGCCCTGCAGTGTACTATCGGGGCGCTGCCGATGCGACGACAGCACGGGAGGAACAACGATGCCAGGCTTCACGCGCCCTGATGCAGAGATCTACTACGAAGTGCACGGGTCGGGTCATCCGTTGCTGCTCTTCGCGCCGGGAGGACTGCGCTCGCAGCTCGAGTACTGGCGCTCCAGTCCGAGCAACCCGTCGGCGCCGCCGCCGTGGATGAATCCGATGGTCGACCTGGCCAGCCGGTTCACGGTGGTCGGCATGGATCAGCGCAATGCCGGCAAGTCACGCGGCGCCGCGACGGAGACCCACGGCTGGCACACGTATGCAGGCGATCACCTGGCGCTGATGGATCACCTCGGCCATCGCCGCTTCCACGTTATGGGCGGCTGCATCGGGGCCACCTACTGCCTGATGCTGTGCGAGCTGGCGCCCGAGCGGATCAGCGCCGCCGTCCTGCAGAACCCCATCGGCCTGCACGAGAACCGCGACACCTGGGAGGAGGCGGTCAGCGGCTTCGCCAAGACCATGCTGGCCCGGGATCCGTCGCTGACCGAGGATGTCATCCAGAAGTTCGGCCACAACATGTTCGGCGGCGACTTCGTCTTCTCGGTGAGCCGCGACTTCGTGCGCCGCTGCCCCACGCCTCTCTTGCTGCAGCCCGGCACCGACAAGCCGCACCCCGCGGCGACCAGCGCCGAGATCGCCAGCCTCGCGCCCAACCTCGAGATCCAGAAGGACTGGCGCGGCCCCACGCATCTGGCCGAGTCGATCCGCCGTGTTACCGACTTCCTGGCGCACCACACGCCCACGTCGTGAACGTCGCTGGGCCGAGCTTGGGACCGCCCGGATCCACTCCCGCCGTGGCCGAGAACAGAACTGGGCGCGTGCCTTACGGAGTTTCTCCGACTCAGACTTGACGGAGATCCGGGGAGGGAAGTTCAGTGGTACGGAAAGGCCAAACGCCCCGCGTTTGGATCGGCCCTGAGGTGTTCTTGAGCGCTTGGGCTGGCAAGCGCGGAACAGGTCGGAACCATCTCACCGTCACTGACGGACATTCGCTTCCCGGGTCCAGTAACAAATGATGGCTCTGCCGTAACTTCCTTGCCGCCCGGCGGTTAATGGTACGTGAGCGATGGTGAACGCAGAACGAGTCCCGGACGAGCAGGGAGCGGACCCCGACGAGCGGGCGCTGATCGAGACCGCCCAGCGGGACCCGCGTCGCTTCGCCGAGCTCTACGCGATGTACTTCGACCGCGTGTACGCCTTCATCGCCCGGCGTGTGCCCGCGCGCTCGGACGCCCAGGACCTGACCGCCGAGGTCTTTCAACAGGCGCTCGCCAATCTCGGTCGGTTCGAGTGGCGGGGGGTGCCGCTCGCGGCCTGGCTCTACAGGATCGCGGGCAGCGCGGTCGCTGACCATTACCATCGCATCGCCCGGGAGCGGAGGGTGCCGCCCGACCCGGACCCGCCGGCCGCGGAGGCTCGGGATGTCACGCGCCGCGCCTCCGTCTACCAAGCCGTCCGCGCCCTGCCCGACGATCAGGGCCGCGTCATCCGGATGCGCTTCGCCGAAGAGAAGAGCATCCGGGAGATCGCGCAGGCCCTCGGGCGGACCGAAGGGGCTATCAAGCAGCTGCAGTTCCGCGCCCTCCAGAACTTGAGAGCGCGATTGGATCAGGACAATGCCTGAGCGAGATCCGGCCGAGCGACTCGACGAGCTCGTGGAGACGATCCTGACCCGCGGGGGCCCAGGGGCGGGCGCCGTCGACGACGCGCAACTGGCGGCGCTGCTGCGTCTGGCCGCGGATCTGCGCGGACTCCCGCGCGAGGACTTTCGAGAGCGACTGGAGGCGCAGCTGGCCATCACCGCGGCACGCGCGCCGAGAGGAGACGACATGATCACCGCAATCACACACGTCCGTGCGGGCTTCCACGCGATCACTCCCTATCTCAGAATCCCACAGGCCGCGGACCTGCTCGAGTTCATGACGCGCGCATTCGGGGCGACGGAGACGTTCCGCACCATCGGATCCGCGGGCGGGCTGCATGCCGAGGCGCGGATCGAGGACTCCATGGTGATGGTCGGTGGCTTCGAAGGCATGTCGGCGATGCCGACCGCGTTCCATCTCTACGTCGAGGACGCGGACTCGACGTACAGGCGGGCGCTCGCGGCGGGTGCCATCACCTTGCACCCGCCGGTGGACCAGTCGTACGGAGACCGAGAAGCGTCAGTGAGAGATCCGTTCGGCAATCACTGGTACATCGCCACCCACACCGCGACGCCACGCGGCGGCCACCGGCCCACGGGTCTGCGCGCCGTCACGCCGTACTTGCATCGCGACGCCGGCGGGCTGATCGACTTCCTGAAGGCGGCCTTCGCGGCCGAGGAAACCGACCGCCACCAGTCGCCAGATGGCGTGATCCATCACGCGAAGGTCCGTATCGGCGATTCGTTCGTCGAGATGGGCGAAGCGCACGGCCAGTGGCAGCCGATGCCTGCCGCGTTCTACCTCTACGTGGAGGACGCGGACGCGCTCTACGCGCGGGCGCTGCGCGCGGGGGCGACGTCGGTACAGCCGCCGGCGGATCAGCCGTACGGCGATCGCACCGCTCACGTGCGAGACCCGCACGACAACGTCTGGTTCATCGCGACGCACCGGCCAGGGAGGAGCGACTAGTGCACCGTCCAGTAAATTCGGGACTCACCCATAGATGCAGGGGGTAGCCCGTGAATGCCCAGCGGAACGGACGGGCGGTACGATTCCAATGGCGGGCGAACTGCGTGAAGCGCGCTGCTATTTCGGCGGCTATCCGAAGGCTGGCCCGCTTGAGCCATTGCCGCTCCAGTGCGCTGAGCCAGAGCTCGATCTGATTGAGCTACGAGGCGAGGAGCGGGGCAGGGGACGAGGCGATGTATCTGGGCGCACTGCGACAGGGGCGAGCTTCATGCTCCCTACCCGTTCACGACCCGCGGTCTTACCACCGTACGTGGTGGACTGGACGGTGACCACGCCTCGCTAGCTGCCCGCACGTCCCTCCCCTGACGCCGCTCCGCTTCGGGGGCGAGCAAGACCGGGGAAGCGGCAAAAACCCGATGCCGCGCGAGGGGCCCCGCCAGGACACGATTAGGAATGACGAGACCCGCGTGGACGTCCAGTCCGACGGGATTCTACACCGACTTGCCAGGCTCCCGCCAGCGAGCCCGTTTGGTAGCGAGCCTCGCCTCTTCTGGGAGCACTACTGCGGAAAGTTCACTCGGCGCAGGAGATCCTGGAAGAGTGGGTGGGAGGGCAGGTGGCCGAGCACGGCCCCACGCGGTCCGGGACCATCAGCAGCCTCGCCCGCCCAACGCTTCGAGCGATCTTCTGCTACAATCCCTTTCGATGTGTCGTCTGGTTCTTCTGCCGCTCTTCTTGGTGTTGTCTCTCGACTTCGCGACCCCGGACGCCCTGCTGGTCGTGCCGGGCGCGCGAAGCCTTCAGTGGGACGACGAAGAGGAGGGTGTCCCCAGCCGGCGTCAACGGGTCCGCCCGGAACGTCATGACACCGCGTCGCCCCCCGTCCAGCCGTCCGTCGTAACCACTCGCCCTCAGCGGGTGGTTGAGAGAGCGGCTCCGGCTGACCGACGCAATCGTCCGACCGCCTGGCTGGTTCCGATCAGGCAGGCTCATCTCCCGTCGTTTGATTCCGCGGCACCGCCCGAAGACCACTAGCCTCCGTCACTCGTAGTTTCTTCTCCTTCAGTGCCGCCGTTCGCGGCGACACGTCTGCGTCTGTCGTTCTCTACCCAACGAAGGGGCCACGAGATGACGAAGAGGCTCGATCTGACCTTGATCCTAGTGCTGGCGTGGCTGTTGCTCCATCGGTTCGTGCTGATGTGGTACAAGCGCTTCCTCGGGGTGGAGTGAGCCCCGTGCTGGCCGCTCCTTTCGAGGCGGAGTTCTTGGCCCGGCTGGGAACCATCGTGGTCATCGACCTGATGCTCGCCGGTGACAATGCGCTCGTCATCGCCCTCGCCGTGCGCTCATTGCCGAAACGCCAACAGCTGCTCGGCCGTGTCTTCGGTACGGCGGGAGCCGTCCTGCTCCGCATCATCCTGATCGCGCTCGCCATCGCGCTCCTGAAAATCCCGTTCTTGCAACTCATAGGGGGGCTCGTGCTCGTCGGGATTGCCTTCAAGCTTGTCCGTCCTACGGCGGAAGAGGGGAAACATGTCCGGCAAGGCAGCTCTCTGCGCAGCGCGATCGGGATCATCATCGTGGCGGACTTGGTGATGAGTCTCGACAATGTGCTCGGGGTGGCGGCCGCGGCCCACGGCGACATGCGGCTGGTCGTGTTCGGGATCGCCCTCTCCATCCCGATTGTCGTGTGGGGCAGCGGCCTGCTCGCGCGGCTGATGAACCGGGCTCCCTGGGTCATCTGGCTGGGGGGCGCCGTTCTCGGCTACGTCGCCGGCGATATGATTCTCGATGACGAGGCGCTCCGCTCATGGCTCGGTGAGGCGGCGGCGCCTTTCGTTCAGATCATTCCGATCGCCCTGGCCACGGTTCTCGGCGGGCTCGGGTGGTGGTTCGCAGAAAAGCCGAGCCGTGTGGCCTCCCCAAAATAAAGGTTCGGGGCGAGATCTCACATTGCCACATTGCCGTCGAGGCGCAGAGCGATGTCATTGCCCTTGGCGTGGCTGGAGGCGGATGGTTATTGGCAGCTCGTGCCCGTTGGGGGGGGCGGCCTAGAGGTTGCGCGATGGCCAATCCGAAGGTTGCTGTGACAAGGCAGGTCCCGAGGGAGGACCCTCGGGCGAGGCGGGCTATGTCCCTGCCGACGCCGCGTCGCGAGCCGTCGCGGTTACAGCGTCTGGCTCCACGCGCGCGCGATCAGGCGGGTGCGGTCCCAGCCGCCGGCGTCGGCCAGCCACGCGATCGCTTCTTCGGCGTTCGCGGAGCGTATCACCGCGAGGCCCGCATCGTTGTCGATGAATCCGCCGAATGCCGCACGCTTCTGTCGCTGCAGCGCGGCGAGACCGGAGCGTGCCAGCGTGCGCTCGGCCGGCACGCCGTCCACGATCGTCGCCTCGAGCCCCGCGTCGACCGGAGGGAGTTCGAGGGGCTCGAGGAACTCGGTGAAGGCCCGCGGATGGTTCGCCGCGAAGAGCCCGGCGCGATTGAACTCGTTCTCCTCGAGCAGGCGCATTAACTCCGCGCGGTCGGCCACGCGGTAGAAGATGTGGGCGGCCGTGCCATCAGGCTCGGGCCCCCCCGCCACCACGCGCCCTTGCTCACGGAGGCCCGCCAGCTGCTTGAGATGCGCGGGTCGGAACGGCAGGCGGCGCGCCATGTAGTCCGCAGCGCAGGTGAACCGGACGTGGTAGATGGTCAAGGCGCGCCTCCAGGCCAGGCGTCCGAAGACTCGTCGTTCATCATCATGCCTCTGTGGGATACTCGCCCCTGCCGGGGACCGGATCAAGCCCTTTCACGCTGGAGAGAAACGCACGGCAGTCATCCGCGTTGTCGAGGATCGAGAGGGTTCGTATGATTCGCGGCCCTGGCCTCGGTCGGCGGCTCCACGAACAGTCACGGCTCAGGTTCTCGGAGTCGTCTGCGGGGTCAGCTCTCACAATCCAATATGTCTACCGTGAGCGAGGAGCGCCAGGATGCGCTGGCGTCTGGACCACTCGTCACCAGATGGTCTCGACGACGGGACTTGCCCGCAGCCGCGCATCGCGGCTGACCAGGGGCACACCGTCCGCGCGGGCGGTCGCCGCGATGAGCCGGTCCGCAGGATCGGCGGGGAAGTCGTCGGGGAAATGCGTGGCCAGCGCGGCCACCGAGGGCGTGATCTCCTTGACGGTCACACCGCTGCGATCCACCAATGCCCCGAGCCACGCCTCCGGCGTTCCCTGAGGGATCACGCGACCCCGCACGATCATCATGGCGACCTCCCAGAGCGTGATCGAGGCGACGGCGAGGCCGCCGTCATTCGCGGCCCGACGGATCGCCGTCGCCGCGACGCCGGACAGCCGGCGCGGCTCGAGGCAGAGCCAGAGCCAGGCATGGGTGTCGAGGACGATCACCGACGCTTGCCACGGGCGCGGGGCCGCGCGCGCCGGGCCGCGCTCCTGTGGCTGATGGCCCGCCACGTGTCGGCGGCCAGGACGGGGGCCTCGACGTCACCCACGATCCGCGCGGTCCCGGTCATGCAGCCGAAGACATCCGTCGCGGGCGCGTCGGGTGGAACGAGCTTGGCCACGGGCCGACCCTTCTTGGTGATCACCACCGGCGTCCGGTACTTCTTTACCTCTTCCATGACACGCAGGCACCGCGCCTTGAACTCGCCCGCTGGCATTGTCCTCATGGTCTCCTCCGCACGTTCATGGTCATCACGACGTGACCATGATAGCACACGCGCAGGCGTGGTAGCTTCTCGCCAGCCATGCGAGTCCGCGCCCTCGCGCTGCGCCTGCATCTGCTCGTCGGCGTGCTCACGGGTGCTGCCCTCCTCGCTCTGGGGCTGAGCGGCGCCGTCCTCGTCCTGCGGCCGGACTTCGAGAGCTCGCAGAGCGCCGGGCTCACGACGGCTTCCTCCGCCGAATCCGCTCCATCGCTCGATGCGCTGCTCGAGGCGGCGCGACGCCGTCATCCCGGTTTCGTGGTGACCAGTCTTTCCCTCCCCGGCCGCGGCACGGCGGCGCGGGTCGGCATGCTCGATTCGGCGGGCGGCGCCCTCGAGGTGCTGGTCGATCCGCGTAGCGGGCGGATCGTGAGCTCGAGCTGGGCGGAGCGATCGCCGCTCCATGCCCTCCGGCTCCTCCACACCGAGCTCTACCTGGGCGCGCGCGGGCGTGCGCTCGTCGGCATCCTCGGTCTCTGGCTGATGCTCCAAGGGATCACGGGACTCTATCTCTGGTGGCCCTTGATGAGAAGGCCCCGCTGGGGCTTCACCATCCGCTGGGCCCGGCCGTGGCCCGTGGTCGGCTGCGATCTGCACAAGGCGCTGGGCGCCGCCTCGCTCGTCTTTCATCTGCCCATCGCGGCCACCGGCGCGCTGCTGGGGATGGTGGCGCTGCCCTCGGGGACGCTCGAGGTCGGGCGAGCGCCATCGCTCGCCGCTGCCCCTGCTTCGCTGGCGCCGGCCGCGCGAAGTCTCGAGACGCTGGCGCGAGAGGCCCGGCGCGCCATGCCGGGAGCCACCATCACGGCGTTTCGGTTCCTGCCGGACGGCCTCGTGGCGGTGACGATGCGAGTGCCGGGTGAGCTGGATCCGCGCGGGGCCAGCCTTGTGCTCCTGCAAGCCGCCGGGGGAAGTGTCGTGAGCGTGAGCGACTCTCGGCAGGCGCCGTGGACGGCCCGGCTTTGGGCTGGTGCGAGAGCCCTCCACGTCGGCGCCGTGGGCGGGTTCGCGGCAAGGGCCGTCTACGTCCTCGGCGGCCTCGCCTCGGTCGCCCTCGCCCTTTCCGGGTACGTCTTGGCCCTGGCCCGCCCTCGCGCGCTCGGGGGCCCCTAGACTAGGAGTCTGTCCGGGCAATTCCGCCCCCTCGCGAGCAGAATGTTCCGCTTCGAGCGCCGGCTTTGCCGGCGCCATCGGTTCGGGGGGGAGGCTTCGGAAGGGGGCGGAGCCCCCCTCCGAGCAACCTAGCGTACCGGATTCGGTATAATGCGGCCGTGTTCGACAGCCGATTCTTCGAGGAGTCGTGGCCGACCATCTCGCGGGGCCTCGAGTCCGAGGCGGACGCCGAATCCGAGGTCGGCTGGATTCTCGGCCACGTGGCTCCCGCCGCGGCCGGACGGATCCTGGACGCCCCCTGCGGATTCGGCCGCCACTCGCTCGCCCTGGCGCGCCGCGGCTTCGACGTCACGGGCGTGGATCTCTCGGAGACCGAGCTCCAGCGGGCCAAGGAGCGCGCGGCGGGGGCGGGGCTTCCCCTCCAGCTCGTCTGCCAGGACATGCGGGACATGGAGTTCTCGGGCGAGTTCGACCTCGCCCTCAACCTCTTCTCCAGCATCGGCTTCTTCACCGACGACGAGGACCGCCTCCTCCTCGACCGCTTCTGCACAGCCCTCAAGCCCGGGGGGGCTTTCGTCCTCGACACGCGCAACCGCGACTTTGCCATCCACGACATCGCGCCCGAGGAGATCGTGCGGCTGCCCGAGGGCACCGTCCGCGTCAAGAACCGCTTCGATGTGCGGGCCAGCCGCGTCCAGCAGAGCTGGTGGCTCGAGAAGGATCATCGCCTGCTGGGGGAGATGGAAATTCGCATGTACTCGGCCCACGAGCTTCTGCGCATGCTGCGCCCGGAGCGGTGGTCCCAGGTCGAGCTCTTCGGCGGGCTCGACGGGCGGCCCTTCGCCCTCGACTCGCCCCGCATCGTGCTCGTCGCCACCAAGTAGGGAACCTCTAAAGAAGCTCCATCAGAGAAGGAGTCCAATGAAGCCCCTCGTCGTGCTGGCCGGCCCCATCCATGCCGATGGCATCAAGCTGCTCGAGAGCGAAGCGCGCGTGGTCGTGTCGAGCGAAGAGACAGAAGCCGGAATGCTCAAGGTCGCGCAGGAGGCCGAGGGCATCCTCTTTCGCGCCAAGCCTGCGTGCACGCGCTCCCTGATGGCCGGCTGCAAGCAGCTCAAGGTCGTCGGCCGGCATGGAGTCGGCCTCGACACCATCGATCTCAAGGCGGCCACGGACCTGGGCATCGCCGTCGTCCACGCCCCCGGCTCGAACTCCAACTCCGTGGCCGAGCACGCCATCATGCTCATGCTGGCCCTGGCCAAGCAGGCAGTGGTGGTGGACCGGCGCACCCGGCTGGCCGACTGGGGCAAGAGCCGCTCCCAGGGCCTGCTCGAGATGAACGGCAAGACGCTCGGCATCATCGGCGTCGGCAATATCGGACGGCGGGTGGCCAAGACGGCGGGCGCCCTCGGCATGCGCGTGATCGGCTACGACAAGTACGTGCCGGCCGACGAGCTGAGGAATCGCGGCGTCGAGCCCATGCCGGACATGGCCTCCGTCCTCCGGGCGGCCGACGTGATCACCTGCCACACCCCGCACACGCCGGAGACGCATCACATGATCAACGCCGCCTCCATCGCCCAGATGAAGGAAGGCGTGATCTTCATCAATACCTCACGCGGCAAGATCCAGGACGAGAGCGCGCTCCTGGCGGGGCTCGAGAGCGGCAAGATCCGCGCGGCGGGTATCGACGTCTTCGAGGAGGAGCCGGTGTCTTCCGACAGCCGACTGCTTCAGCGCGACAACGTGATCGTGAGCCCCCACATCGCGGGCGTGACCGAGGAGACGACCCGCGGCACCGCCATGCTGGTGGCCGCCGAGATGCTGCGCGTGCTGCGCGGGGAGAAGCCGCAGGTGCTCGGCAACCCCGATCTGTGGCCCAAGCTCGGCCACTTGAAGTAGACTCGTACTGGGCCAATTTGCTTCGCCATACTTCGTTCTCAGTCGGCGGCAGCCCTCAACGTACGAACAAGTACGCCTCAGGCTGCCGCCTCCTTCGGGCCTCGTCTGGCTCGCAACTTGGCCCAGTACAGACCCGAGAGCATAGGTAGAACGGAGGGCCTGATGCCTATCGATGCGCGCCACCCGAGAGAGATCCGAGCCGACATCCGAAGCGGCAAGTTTGCCGGCATCACGGCCGGCTTCGGCCCCGGCTTCGTTCAGGCCAATATGGCCGTGCTGCCCCGGGACGACGCCTACGACTTTCTCCTCTTCTGCCAGCGCAACCCGCGTCCGTGTCCGCTCATCGAGGTGACGGATGTGGGCTCGCCCGAGCCAGTCGGCGCGGCGCCGGGCGCCGATCTCAGGACCGACCTGCCGCGCTACCGGATCTACAAGGACGGCGTCCTTGCCGACGAGGTGACGGACGTCAAGGCGTTCTGGCGCGATGACCTGGTCGCCTTCCTGCTGGGCTGCTCCTTCACCTTCGAGTGGGCGCTCATGGACGCGGGCATTCCCCTCCGTCATGTCGAGCGCGGGTGCAATGTCTCGATGTGGAAGACCAGCATCGCCTGCCGGCCCGCCGGCCGCTTCCACGGCCCCATGGTGGTCTCGATGCGACCCATCCCGCACGAGATGGTGGCCAAGGCGGTCACAGCCTCTGCGCGCTTCCCCGGGGCGCACGGCGCCCCCATCCACGTGGGCGACCCCGCCGCCATCGGCATCACTGATGTGACCAAGCCCGATTGGGGCGATGCCGTCGAGATCAAGCGGGGAGAAGTTCCCATGTTCTGGGCCTGCGGCGTCACGCCGCAGGCAGTGGCCCTGGCCTCGAAGCCCGCCTTCATGATCACCCACAGCCCCGGGCACATGTTCATCACCGACATCCCCAACAGCTCGCTGGCCGCCTTCTAAGCTGGATTATTCATGAAGGAGATTCTCTCGTCGTACGGCCCCCCTGACCGACTCAGCCCTCGCCTCGCGGCGGCGCCGCTCAGCTCGAACTGCGGCCCTCTCCCCCGCCGCGGGGGAGAGGGATGAGAACACTCTCGCCACGCCGCTCTCTCCATTCTCATCCCTCTCCCCCAGTGGGGGAGAGGGCAGGGTGAGGGGGTCAGGTGTTCGCGCAGAATCCAGGCTAACTGGTGGGGATCTACGCCGAACCCCGCTTCCTTCCGTGCGGGGATCTCGCGCTGTCGGTGGAGTTCGCGGATGAGATCAGCCACGAGGCCAATGCCCGGACCCTCGCGCTCGAATACCTGATCCAGCAGAAGGCGCTTTCCGGGGTCACCGAGACCGTCCCGACGTTCCGCTCGCTCCTCGTCTACTACGATCCGCTGGTCGTGGGCTGGGACGATCTCGTGGCATCGCTCCGCGCGCTCTGCCGTCAGGCGCGCCCCGACGTGCTGCCCCCCGCGCGGACTGTCGAGCTGCCGTGCTGCTATGGCGGCGAGCTCGGCTTCGATCTCGAGGCGGTGGCCAAGCAGGTCGGTCTGCCGCCGGATGACGTGGCGCGACTCCACGCCTCCGCCGACTACTACGTCTACTTCGTCGGCTTCACGCCGGGGCTGCCCTACATGACCGGCATGTCGGAGCGTCTGAACATCCCGCGTCTCGCCCAGCCGCGCGTCAAGACGCCGCCGGGGAGCGTCAGCATCGGCGGCGTGCAGTGCTGCATCTATTCCGTGGAGAGCCCCGGCGGCTTCTGGGTGCTCGGTCGCACGCCGGTGCGCCTGTATGACCCCTCCTCCACCGACCCCATCCTCCTACGCGCGGGAGATCACGTTCGCTTCCGGATGATCGATCGTGCCGAGTACGATTCCATCGAGACGGCCGCGGCCGAGGGGCGCTATCGCCCGCGCATCGAGCGGCCCTGATGCCGACCCTCCTCGTCCAGGACGCGGGCCCTCAGACCACGGTGCAGGACCTCGGCCGTCGTGGATCGCTGCGCGTCGGCATCCCGCCATCGGGTCCCGTGGACCGCGAGGCCTTCGTGCTCGCGAACCGCCTCGTCGGCAATGCCGATGACGCCGCGGGGCTCGAGTGCACCCTCATGGGCCCGCGGCTCGAGTTCGCCGACGAGCGATGGGTGGCCGTCACGGGCGCCGTCATGGCCGCTACCCTCAACGGGTTGGCCATGCCGCGCTGGGCCGCCTTCGAGGTGGAAGCGGGGGACGTGCTGCGGCTGGGCCCCGCCGCCTCGGGCGTGCGCGCGTACATCGCCGTCTCGGGCGGTCTCGATACGCCGCCGGCCCTCGGCTCCCGCGCGACCTATCTGCGCGGGCAGATGGGCGGCTGGCGGGGGCGCGCGCTCCGCAAGGGCGACGAGCTGCCCCTGGGTCCTCACTCGGGCGGGGCGCCCGTCGAGGTGCGCGCCTCCCTCATCCCCGACTACACGCGGGAGCCGATGGTGCGTGTCGTGCTGGGGCCTCAGGACGACCGCTTCACGAAGCGCGGCATCGCGGCCCTCTTCGAGGCGCCGTACGAGATGACCCCGCACAGCGACCGCATGGGGGCGCGCCTCCGCGGCGCCCGCATCGAGCACACGCGCGGCCACGACATCATCTCGGACGGCGTGGCCCTGGGGGGCATCCAGGTGGTGGGCGATGGCCAGCCCATCGTGCTGCTCGTGGACCGGCAATCGACGGGTGGCTATACGAAGATCGGCACGGTATGCTCGTTCGACATCGGGAGGGTGGGGCAGGTCAAGCCCGGCCAGCGGCTGTCATTCAAGCGGGTGACGGTCGGCGAGGCCCATGAGCTCCTGCGCGCGTACCGGCGCGAGCTCGACGACGCGATCGCATTTCCCACGGGGTAGACGGATCGCTGAGCCGGAGAATCCAGGAAGGAGTCACGACATGACGCTCGAGACCATCGTCAACGACTACAAGGCCAAGACCTCACGCTCACGGCAGATGTACGAGGAGGCGCTCCGGGTCATGCCGGGCGGCAACAGCCGCACCACAACCTTCTTCGATCCATACCCCTTCTACATCACCCGCGGTCAGGGCGCCCGCATCTGGGACGCCGACGGGACCGAGCGTCTCGACTTCAACGGCAACTACACGAGCCCGATCCTCGGCCACGCGCATCCCTCCGTGGTCGAGGCCATCACCGAGCAGGCCACCCGCGGCATGTCCTTCCCGGGGCCGAGCGAGCACGAGGTCAAGCTCGCGGGGGTCTTGACCACGCGGATTCCGAGCATGGAAGTGGTGCGCTTCACCAACTCCGGCACCGAGGCGACCATGAACGCGGTGCGGGCCGCGCGCGCCTTCACGGGACGGAGCAAGATCGCCAAGTTCGAGGGCGCCTATCACGGCACCCACGACTGGGTGCTCGTCAGCGTCTCTCCCGACGTGGAGAAGGCCGGCTCTCGCAAACGTCCCAAGTCCCTGGCCTACTCAGCGGGCGTCCCCGACACCGTCCTCAAGCACACCATCGTCCTGCCGTGGAACGATGCCGAGGCGTGCGTCAAGATCCTGGAGAAGCACGGAGGCGACATCGCCGGGCTCATCGTAGACCCGCTTCTCGCCAATGCGGGCATGCTGGTGCCCCAGCCGGGCTTCCTCGAGCGCCTGCGCGAGGTGACGGAGAGGCTGGGCATTGTCCTCATCTTCGACGAGGTCATCTCATTTCGCGTTGGGCAAGGCGGCGCCCAGGCCCGCTTCGGCGTCCGGCCGGATCTGACCACCCTCGGCAAGATCATCGGCGGCGGGCTCGCCGTGGGCGCCTTCGGTGGCCGCGCGGAGGTGATGAACTACTACGATCCGCGCGGGGGCAAGGGGCGCATCAGCCACGGCGGCACCTTCAACGCCAACGCCGTGACCATGGCGGGCGGGCTCGCCACCATGCAGGAGCTGACGTCCGAGGCCTATGCCAAGCTCGAAGCCTTGGGTGAGCGGCTTCGCGCCGGCGTCAAGCGGGCTCTGGCGAAGGCGAAGCAGCCCGCGCAGGTGACGGGCCTGGGCTCGCTCTTCTGGATTCACTGGACCAAGAAGCGGCTCAGCGATTATCGCTCGAGCCGGCCCGCGGATGCCGAGCGCCCGCTCCGGACCTTCATGGGACTTCTGAACGAGGGTGTCGTCCTGTCGCAGCGGGGTCTCGGCTGCTGCTCCCTCGCCATGACGGAGGCGGACGTGGACCAGTTCGTCGCGGCTTTCGAGCGCGTCATCAGCAAGGAGTGATCAGAGGAGTGCCCGAACGCATTGCTTCCTAACCGGGACTATTCGGGAGACAACGCCACCCTGGTCTATTCAGCCCTCGCCTCAGGGCTGCGCCCTTCAGCTCGAACTGCCGCCCTCTCCCTCGGAGAGGGAGAGGGATTCATTTTGATCCCTCGCCCCCAGAGGGGGAGAGGGCAGGGTGAGGGGGAGGCCGGAATGCGGTAGGTGCGCTCGCGAATAGTTCGGGCTAATGGGCCGGCCTGACAGGCATAATGGATAGCCAGGAGGATCGATCATGATGATGTCTCAGCGCTTCGTGGCAGGAATCACGGCGGTGGCTTTCGCGGCGGTGCTCAGCGGCTGCGCGTCCTCAGGGAATCCGCAGCCCTCGGTCTACGCCTATCCCGCCAAGGGCCAGACGCCCGAGCAGCAGGCGCGCGATTCGAGCGAGTGCCAGACGTGGGCCAAGCAGCAATCGGGCTGGGACCCGGCGACGGACACCGCCAAGGGCGTGGGCATCGGCGCGGCCGTTGGCGCGCTCGGTGGCGCCGCGCTTGGTGCGGCGGTCGGCGCGGCGGCAGGCTCTCCCGGCACCGGCGCGGCCATCGGCGCGGCCGCAGGTGGGATAGGCGGCGCGACCTATGGCGGCACGCACCAGTACGGCAAGGGCAAGGCGGGCTACGACGGTGCTTACGCCGCCTGCATGAACGGCCGCGGCTACACGACCAAGTAAGATCGTAGACCTCCTGCGCCCCGGCGCGGCGGCTCCCACGCCGCAAAAGTAGGTCTGGCACTGGGGCAAGTTGCGAGCCAGATCAACTCAGCCCTCGCCTCGGGCTGCGCCCCTCGGCTCGAACTGCCACGCGCGAGCGGGCCGGCAGCCCGAGGCGTACGTGGGTGTACGTTGAGGGTTGCCGGCCCGCTCGCAACGAAGTATGGCGAAGCAAATTGACCCAGTGCCCGGGGCGTGCTTCCCATTGCGGCGCCGGGGCCCATCCATTAAGATGATGGCGCTCCCATGACGCAGACGCCGGCTCCCCTCAAGCGCACGCCTCTCCGAGATGTCCACGTCAAGGCCGGCGCCAAGATGGTGCCCTTCGGCGGCTGGGACATGCCCGTGCAGTACACGGGCATCATCGAGGAGCACCGCTGCGTCCGCTCGGCCGCGGGGCTCTTCGACATCAGCCACATGGGTGAGTTCGAGGTGAGCGGCCCCGCCGCCCTGGCCGCCGTCCAGCGCGTGACCACGAATGACGCCGCGGCTCTCGCCATCGGGCAGGTCCAGTACTCGCTCCTCTGCCGTCCCGACGGCGGCATCGTGGACGATCTCACCCTCTACCGGCTGGCCGACGAGCACTACATGCTCACCGTGAACGCCTCGAACATCGACAAGGACTGGGACTGGGTGACCGAGCAGGGCGGGTGCCGGGCGGCGTGGAGCAATGTCAGCGACGAGACGGGGCTGCTGGCCGTGCAGGGGCCCAAGGCCGAAGGGCTCGTCCAGCGGCTCGCCGACACGGACGTGACGCGCGTGCCCTACTACCACTTCGTCAAGGGCGGCGTCGCGGGGGTGCCCTGCCTAATCTCCCGCACGGGCTACACGGGCGAGGACGGCTTCGAGCTCTATGCGCCGGCCGCCCGCCTCGAAGCGCTCTGGCGCGCGCTCCTGGACGGAGGCAAGGGCGATGGCATCCAGCCCATCGGCCTGGGCGCCCGGGACACCCTCAGGCTCGAGATGAAGTTTGCCCTCTATGGCAATGACATCGACGAGACAACCAATCCGCTCGAGGCAGGGCTCGGCTGGGTGGTCAAGCCTGGGAAAGGCGATTTCATCGGGCGCGAGGCGATCGAGAAGGTGAGGGCCGCGGGAGTCACGCGCAAGCTCGTGGGCTTCGAGATGGCCGAGCGCGCGGTGGCACGTCACGGCTATCGACTGCTCAAGGACGGCGCCGAGGTCGGCGTGGTCACCTCGGGATCGTTCTCCCCGAGCCTCGAGCGCTGCATCGGCATGGGGTATCTGCGCGCCGACCTCGCCCCGGCCGGCACGGAGTTCGACGTGGACATTCGCGGCCAGGCCCACCGGGCGCGGGTGGCCAAGACGCCCTTTGTCCCCTCCAAAGCCAAGAAGTCCTAGGAGATCGTGATGGCGAATGTTCCGGCCGACCTCCGTTACACGAAAGAGCACGAGTGGGCCAAGCTCGAAGGGGACAAGGCCCGCGTGGGCATCACGGCCTTCGCCCAGGAGCAGCTGGGCGACGTGGTCTTCGTCGAGCTTCCCAAGGCCGGTACCAAGGTGAGCGCCATGAAGACCTTTGGCGTGGTCGAGTCCGTCAAGGCGGTCTCCGATCTCTACGCGCCGTTGAGCGGGGAAGTGGTCGAGATCAATGCCGAGCTGCCCAAGAAGCCCGAGCTCGTCAACGCCGATCCGTACGGCCAGGGCTGGATGATCGTCATCAAGCTGGCGAGCCCAAAAGAATGGGAGGCCCTCATGTCCGCGGCCGACTACGAGAAGCTCATCGCCTCGGCGGGGCACTGAGTCCATGCGCTACATCTCGAACACGCCGGCCCAGCAGCGCGATATGCTGGCAACCATCGGCGTGGGCTCCATCGAAGACCTTCTCGCGCGCATTCCCGCCAAGGCCCGGCTCTCTCGTCCCCTCAATGTTCCGGCCGCCATGGCCGAGAGCGATCTCATCCGTCACCTGCGCCGGCTGTCCGCCAAGAACGCGAATGCCGACGATTTCGCCTGCTTCCTCGGCGGGGGCTCCTACGATCACACGATCCCGAGTCCGATAAACCACTTGATCTTACGTGGAGAGTTCTTCACGGCCTACACGCCGTATCAGCCCGAGGCGAGCCAGGGGACGCTGCGCTCCATCTTCGAGTACCAGACCATGATGGCCGAGCTCACGGGCATGGACGTGGCCAACGCCTCGCTCTATGACGGCGCCTCCTCGGTGGCCGAGGCCGTGCTGATGGCGCACGCCGTCACCGAGCGGAAGGCGGCCGTGATCTCGAAGGGCGTCAACCCGCTCTATCGCCAGGTCGTCGAGACGTATTGCGAGGGCCCTGCCATCCGGCTCAAGTCGGCGCCGCTCGCCGATGGGGTCACTGACCTCGAGGCGCTTCAAAAGGCCGTGGGCGCGCAGACGGCGGCCGTGGTCGTCCAGTACCCGAACTTCTTCGGCTGTCTGGAGGACGTCAAGACGGCGGGCGAGATCGCCCATGCCGCGGGCGCGCTCCTCATCATCGTCGCGGACCCGATCAATCTCGGGCTGCTCACGCCGCCCGGGGCCCTGGGCGCGGATCTCGTGGTGGGCGAAGGACAGGGGCTCGGCGTGCCCATGAGCTTCGGCGGGCCCAATCTCGGAGTCTTCGCGGCCAAGCAGGAGCTGGTGCGGCGCATGCCGGGTCGGCTCGTGGGCGCTACCGTCGACCTCGACGGCAAGCGGGGCTTCGTCCTGACCCTGCAGACGCGCGAGCAGCATATCCGGCGGGAGAAGGCGACCTCGAATATCTGCACCAATGTCGCCCTGTGCGCCCTCATGGCGACGATATACGTCTCCGTCATGGGCAAGGAAGGGCTGCGCAAGGTCGGGGAGCTCTCGACGGCCAAGGCGCACTATGCCGCGCAGGCCTTCGCGAAGATCCCCGGCGTCGAGCTCACCTTCAAGGCGCCCTTCTTCAAGGAGTTCGCGCTCACGCTGTCCAAGTCTCCCGAGCGCGTGGTCAAGCGACTGATCAAGGACAGGATCCTGGCCGGCGTGCCCCTCAAGACGCTGGACCGGGCGTACAAGGACTCCTTGCTCGTGGCCGTCACGGAGAAGCGCACGCGAGAGGAGATCGACGCCTATGCGGCCGCGCTCGCCGCGGCGGTGGCCTGAGGATCCCATGCATACCGCCAAGCCCGGCTACGACAAGCTGATCTTCGAGCTCTCCGCGCCCGGCCGCCACGCCCACTCGCTGCCCGAGTGCGACGTGCCCGTGAGCGATCCCGCCCAGCTCCTGCCCGCCCAGCATCTGCGCGCCACCTCGGCCGAGCTGCCCGAGGTCTCCGAGGTCGACGTGATCCGGCACTACTCGCGCCTGAGCCAGATGAACTACGGCGTCGACACGCACTTCTACCCGCTCGGCTCCTGCACCATGAAGTACAACCCGAAGATCAACGAGGACATGGCGAGGCTGCCCGGCTTCCTGCGCCTGCACCCCCTCACGCCTGAAGCCGCCTCGCAGGGGGCGCTGCAGCTCATGCACGAGCTGGCCCTGGATCTGGCCGAGGTCTCCGGGATGGACCATGTCTCGCTGCAGCCGGCCGCCGGGGCCCAGGGCGAGCTCGCGGGCGTCCTCATGATCCGCGCCTATCACCTCTCGCGCGGCGAGCGGCGGACCAAGGTGCTCATTCCGGACTCGGCCCACGGAACGAATCCCGCCTCGACGGCGCTCGCGGGCTTCTCGGTGGTCGAGCTCAAGAGCGAGGCGAATGGCGACGTGGATCTCCTCGATCTCGAGCGGCACCTCGGGCCCGACGTGGCCGCCTTCATGATCACCCAGCCCAATACCCTCGGCCTCTTCGAATCGAAGATCCACCAGATCACCGAGATGTGCCATGCCCAGGGCGTGCAGGTGTACATGGACGGCGCCAACTTCAATGCCATCCTCGGCATCACGCGGCCGGGCGATCTCGGCTTCGACGTGTGCCACTTCAACCTGCACAAGACCTTCACGACGCCGCACGGCGGCGGCGGCCCCGGCTCGGGGCCGGTGGGCATCAAGGACCACCTCGCGCCCTTTCTCCCCACGCCGGTCGTGGTCAAGGAGGGCGACGAGTACGCGCTGGACTGGAGCCGGCCGCAGTCCATCGGCAAGCTGCAGGCCTTCTGGGGCAATTTCGGCATGCACGTGCGGGCGTGGACGTACATTCGCACCATGGGTCCTGACGGCCTCCGGGCCGTATCCGACAATGCCGTGCTCAACGCCAACTACGTGCTCCGGCGTCTGGAGGACCACTACGACCGCTCGGCGTCCGGGCCCTGCATGCACGAGTGCGTGATCTCGGCTCGCCGGCAGAAGAAGCTGGGCATCACGGCCATGGACATCGCCAAGCGTCTCCTGGATCTGGGCTTCTACGCGCCGTCGACGTACTTCCCCCTCATCGTGGAAGAAGCGCTCATGATCGAGCCGACGGAGACGGAGTCGAAGGAGACGCTCGACGAGTTCTGCGACGCCCTGATCCAGATCGCGCGGGAGGCGCAGGAGAATCCCCAGATCATCCTCGATGCCCCGGTGACCACGCCCGTGAGAAGGCTCGATCAGACGGGGGCGGCGCGCCAGCCGCGGCTCAAGTGGACGCCGCCGGCGAAGAGGTGAACGGGCCCTTGCCCCTGATGATCTCAGCCCTCGCCTCACCGCGCTCCTCGCCGGCGGCTCGTCGGCCGCGTTTCAGCTCGAACTGCGTGACCCTCTCCCCAACGGGGAGAGGGAGAATGATTAGAAGGCCCTGCGGGCCGTGACCAACGTGACCATCACCTTTCGGCTGCTCGTGACCGAGCCGCTCGACGGCGCCGGCAACATGGCGCTCGACGAAGCGCTCCTCCTCTCGCGGCTGCGCCACGGCGGCCCGCCCACCCTGCGCTTCTTCGCGTGGGCGCCCCCCACCATCTCGCTCGGCTACGGCCAGCGCCTCGACGGCCGCATCGACGTGACGGAGGCGCGCGCCCTCGGCATCGGCCTCGTCCGGCGTCAGACGGGGGGCAGCGCCATCCTCCACGAGGGCCCGGACCTCGAGATCACCTATAGCGTGGCGGCCGCGGCGGGAGACTTCGAGGGCGCCGGCGATCTCCTCGAGACCTATCGCTGGATAGGCGCGGGACTCCAGGCGGGGCTCAAGGCACTGGGCGCTCCCGTCGAGATGGTACCCGTGCAGCCCTCGGATCCGGTCGCCATGCCGGCCTTCTGCTTTGCCCGCACCGGCTCTTTCGAGCTCGAGGTGGAGGGCAAGAAGCTCGTGGGCAGCGCGCAGCGGCGACAGGGTGCCGCTTTCCTCCAGCACGGGGCCATCATGCTGGGCGCGGAGCCCGCGCGTCTCCGCAGGGTCTTTCCCGGCGAGCGAGATCCGCTGGAAGGAATGACGACGCTCGAGGCGACGCTGGGGCGCCGCCCGTCCTTTGACGATGCAGTGGCGGCTCTGACCGCCGGGTTCCGTCAGGCACACGGCCTGGCCCTCGAGCCGGGGAGTCTCTCCGTCGGGGAGAGAGAGCTGGCGGAGTCGCTCGCGCGGGACAAGTACGGCACCCACGACTGGACATGGTCGGGCCGCGCCCCGCGCGCGCTGACCATCGTCTGATGGGGGCGCCCCGCGAGTTCCCCGACGCTCCGCGTGTCGCCGTGGGCGCGGTCGTGCTCGACGGGGAGCGCGTCCTCCTCGCGCGACGCGGCCAGCCGCCCTCCGCGGGCAAGTGGAGCATTCCCGGCGGTCTCGTCCATCTCGGTGAGCGCATCGAGGAGGCCGTCGTCCGCGAGGTCGAGGAGGAATCGGGACTGCGCATCCGCGTGCTCGGGCTCTGTGGCGTCATCGACCGCGTGCATCGCGAGGGCGAGCGCGTCCGCTACCACTACGTGATCGTGGACTATGTCGCGGAAGCCGTGGGCGGCGAGCTCCGCGCCGGCAGTGACGCCGCCGAGGTGCGCTGGGTGGCCGTCGACGACCTCGGCCGCTTCGAAACCACCGACAGGCTCGCGGACATGATCCATCGTGCCGTGCGCCTCGTCCGCGCCATGAGCTCCCAGCCAGGAGGATCTCTGTGATGAAGCTCTCCCTCGCGCCGAGCGGTCTCACCGAGACGCGTGCCGATGCGCTGATCCTGGGTCGACACGCGGACGAAGCGCGCCTGTCGCCCGCCTTAGCATCCGTGGACGAGGCCCTCGGCGGCCTGCTCACGCGGGTGATGGCGGCCGAGAAGTTCGAAGGCAAGCCGGGCCAGCTCACGCATGTGCACGCCGACGGCCGTCGCCTTCGCGCAGCGCGAGTGCTGGTGGCCGGCCTCGGCCCCAAGAAAGGCAGCGGGGCCGAGGTCGTGCGCCGCGCCGCCTCCGCCGCCGCCCGCCGCGCCCGCGATCTCGGGGCCAGGAGCGTGGCGGCCTATCTCGGCGCCGACGGCGTATCCGCGCGCGCGAGAGCCCAGGCCACCGTCGAAGGCGCCGTCCTCGGGACCTATCGCTTCGACCGCTACCTCAAGGAAAAGAGTCCGAAGCAGCTCGAGGCCCTGATCGTGGTGGAGCCCGAGGGGCGCCAGCGCACCGCGGCCGCGGAAGGGGTACGGGCCGGGGAGATCTGGGCCGCGGCCACCTGCCTCACCCGTGACCTCGTCAACGAGCCGGCCAACGTCGTGACGCCCTCCTATCTGGCGCGGCGTGCGCAGGAGATCGCGCGGGCCGGCCGCCTCGGGCTCAAGATCCTCGAGCGGGCGGACTGCGCCAAGCTGGGCATGGGCGCCTACATCGGCGTGGCCCAGGGGAGCGAGGAGCCGCCCAAGTTCATTCACCTGACCTATCGGCCCAGGGGACGGGCGCGCCGGCGTGTCGTGATCGTGGGCAAGGGCATCACCTTCGACTCGGGCGGGCTCGACCTCAAGCCGGCCGACGGCATGTACCGGATGAAGGACGACATGGCCGGCGCGGCCACGGTCCTGGGGCTCTTTTCGGCCCTGCCCAAGCTCCGCCTGCCCGTGGAAGTGCATGGCATCATCGCGGCCACCGAGAACATGCCGTCGGGGACAGCCCAGCGCCCGGGAGACGTGGTCCGCGCCATGAACGGGCTCACCATCGAGATCGGCAATACCGATGCCGAGGGACGGCTGACCCTCGCCGATGCCCTCGCCTACGCGGTCAAGGAGATCAAGCCGAGCGAGATGATCGATCTCGCCACCCTCACGGGGGCCATCGTGATCGCCCTCGGCCAGGGGGTGTCCGGCGTCTTCGCCAATGACGACGCCCTCGCCGGCCGTGTCCTGGGCGCGGCCGAGGCCGCGGGCGAGAAGATGTGGCGGATGCCCCTGCACGATGAGTACAAGGACGGCCTCAAAAGCGATATCGCGGATCTGAACAACATCTCCAGCCAGCGCGGCGGCGGCGCCATCGTGGCCGGTCTCTTCATGCGCGATTTCACCGACGGCAAGCCGTGGGCGCACCTCGACATCGCGGGCACGGCGTTCACCGAGCGCGAGCTGCCCCTCGGCCCCAAGGGCGGGACGGGCATCGGGGTGAGAACGCTCCTGGCCTATCTCTCCGCCATCGCCGGCCGGCGGTAACTATGCCGGGCGGCGTGGACCTCCACACCCACACGACCGCCTCGGACGGGACCTATGCCCCCCGCGACCTCGTGATCGAGGCGGTCAGCCGCGGTGTCCGTGTTCTCGCCATCACCGATCACGACTCGACGGAAGGGCTGCCCGAGGCTTTCGAGGAGGCCGAGCGCCGGCGGCCCCTGGAGATTGTCCCGGGCATCGAGATCAACTGCGATGTCGAGGGCGCGGAGATCCACGTCCTCGGCTACCTCATGGACTGGCGGGCGCCGTGGTTCCAGGAATTCTGCCGCGAGCAGCGGCGTGTGCGGCGCGAGCGCGTTCACGGGATGGCCGAGCGACTGGCCTCGCTGGGCATGCCCATAGACGCGGAGGACGTGTTCGCGCTGGTGCGCGAGGGCTCGGCGGGCCGCCCGCACGTGGCGCAGGTGATGGTGGCGCGCGGCTACGTCAGGACGGTGCGGGAGGCCTTCGACAAGTACCTCGGCGCCGGCAAGCCGGGGCATGTCCCGAGGAAAAAGCTCACGCCGGAGGACGCGGTCCGGCTCATCCGCCGGGCGAGCGGCGTGCCCGTCTTCGCCCATCCCGGGCTCGCGAGCCGTGACGAGCTGATTCCGGGCCTGGTCGCGGCCGGCCTCATGGGCATCGAGTGCTACTACACGGAGCACTCCGCCCAGCAGCGCGCGACGTATCTGCAGATCTGCAAGGAGCGGGACCTCGTGGCCACGGGCGGGTCCGACTTCCACGGCCCCCAGGTCCGCGCGGCGACGCTGGGCTCGCCGACGGTGCCCATGGCCGCCGTCGATGCGCTTCGCGCCAAGGCCGCCCTCGCGCGCGCCTCTCTCGCCTCCTAGCTCTTCGCTCGCGCCACCTGTCGATCGCCTTTCCCTTCTTGCCCTTCGCCTTCAGCCCGCAGCGCCTGGCCGTCAGGTTCAGCCGATCGGTGATTGCTCACCACGTGCGCGGACGCTATAGTCGCCTCGTCCAGAACGGTCTCGCAGCCATAAATTTTATGGCCGACTGAATGGGCTGCGGGACCCCGCCGCTTATCCCCTGGGTGCGGCGGGGATCGCCAACAAGGTAAACGACTGAATTGAAAAGGAAAGCGTGGAGCCATGGGCGCAATGACGGCGGGGATATGCTGCCGACCGTCGCCGTGTTTGCTCTGCTACGCAACGGGATACGCAGGTCTGTCTAATTCTAGTTCGCCGCACAGATCGGCGCGTCAGGTAGCCGCCGGCGAGTGCCGACGTTGCCGGAGCGGTAAGGAGACACTTATCAGCGCAGCGAGCAGGCCCCTCGTACGGCGGCCAGGTGCAGTGGAGCCGCTCGGCGTTTCTGGCGGATCGTCTCGCCGTAAGTGGACTCGTTCCTTCGTTCTCGCGCTGGCTCTCCTTACCGCGCCGCCGGCCGTGGACGC
>DASYTI010000071.1 GCA_036002485.1 Candidatus Methylomirabilota bacterium
CGGAAAGGATCGCGGCGTGGCTGATCTCGTCGTGGTGGGCTCGGTGGCCCTGGACAGCGTCAAGACGCCGTTCGGCACCGTGACCGACGCGCTGGGGGGTGCCGCGACTTACTTCTCGTACGCGGCAAGCTTCTTCACCCAGGTCCGGGTGGTCGGCGCAGTCGGCGACGACTTCCCGCAGGAACACCTCGCGCTTCTCATCGAGCGCGGGGTGGACACGAGTGCCCTCGAGGTGCTGCCCGGCAAGAAGACGTTCCGCTGGAGCGGCGAGTACGGCTTCGACCTCAACGAGGCTCGGACCCTAGACGTGCAGCTCAACGCATTTGCCGACTTCAAGCCCAAGCTCGGGCCGGTCCATCGGCAGGCGCGATTCGTGTTCCTCGCAAATATCGACCCCGTCCTCCAGCTCGACGTCCTGAATCAGATGGAGCGACCGACCCTCGTGGCCCTCGACACCATGAACTTCTGGATCGAGGGCAAGCGCGAGGACCTGCTGAAGGTGCTGGCCCGCGTGGACGTCCTGCTCATCAACGACACCGAGGCGCGGATGCTGGCGCGCGAGCCCAACCTCGTCAAGGCGGCGCGCGCCATCACCGAGATGGGCCCCCGGACGGTGGTGATCAAGCGCGGCGAGTACGGCGCGCTGCTCCTCTCCGAAGCGCAATTCTTCTTCGCGCCGGCCTATCCGCTGGAATCGGTCTTCGATCCGACCGGGGCGGGCGACACCTTTGCCGGGGGCTTCATGGGATACCTGGCTCAGCAGAACACCAAGGACCTCGCCGCGCTGAGGCGGGCGATGGTCCGGGGGGCCGCCATGGCGTCCTTCACGGTGGAGGATTTCTCTCTGGAACGGCTCAAGCGCCTCGATCCCCAAGAGATCGAGGCCCGTCTGATCGTCTTCGCCGACATGGTCCGCCTCGAGGGCTGAGCTGAACCATGCGCGAGGCCACATTCCCCCTCACCCTGCCCTCTCCCCCAGTGGGGGAGAGGGATCAAAACAGTCCGTCACAGACCGAGGACCAGAGGTCATGGCCCATTCTGAATCCCTCTCCCCCGTCGCGGGGGAGAGGGCTGGGTGAGGGGGTCGTCTTTCCGATTGTTTCGTCCCGGAGCGCAAGAGGTACGCAGCGATGAGCAGTGTGGGCCCGGCTTTCACCGTGAAGTACCAGCGGCTTCTCGGTATCCTCCGGGAGATGCGGAGCGTGCTCGTGGCCTTCTCGGGCGGTGTGGACTCGACCTTTCTCGCTCGAGCCGCCAAGGAGGCCCTGGCCGATCGGGCCGTGCTGGTGACGGCGGACTCGGAGACGTATCCCGCCGCCGAGCTCGAGGAAACGCGTCGGCTCGCCGCGCTCCTGGGCCTGCGTCACGTGGTGGTCCAGACGCGCGAGCTCGACAACCCGCAGTACGCGCTGAACTCGCCCAACCGCTGCTACTTCTGCAAGGAGGAGCTCTTCGCCAAGCTGGGTCCCATCGCTCGCGAGCAGGGCGACGCCGTCATGGTGTACGGCGCCAACATGGACGACCTCGGCGATCACCGGCCAGGCATGGAGGCGGCAAAGGTCGCCGGCGTGCGCGCGCCCATGATCGAGGCCGAGCTGTGGAAGGAAGAGATCCGGGCGCTCTCGCGCGAGCTCGAGCTGCCCACCTGGGACAAGCCGTCCTTCGCGTGCCTCTCCTCGCGCTTCCAATACGGCGAGACCATCACGCCTGACAAGCTCCGCCGCATCGACGCCGCTGAAGCCTTCGTGCGCGGCCTGGGCTTCCGGCAGTTCCGGGTCAGGCATCACGACAAGCTGGCGCGGCTCGAGCTCCCTCCCGAGGAGATTCCCCGCCTCTTCGAAGAGGGCAGACACCAGGCGGTCGTGAAACGCTTCAGGGAGCTCGGGTATCTGTATGTCACTCTCGATCTTCAGGGATTCAGGAGCGGCAGCGCCAACGAGGCCTTGAAGTGGATCGCGAAAAAGTAAGGGAGCTCCTGGAGGCCGTGGCGGCGGGGACTCTCCCTCCCGAGCAGGCCCTGGCGCGGCTGCGCGATCTGCCGGTGGAGGACCTGCGCTTCGCGCGGGTGGACCTGCATCGCTCCCTTCGCCACGGGGTGCCCGAGGCCGTCTTCTGCCCGGGCAAAACGCCGGAGCAGGTGGTGGCCATAGTCCGTCGGCTCGCCGAGGCGCACGAGAATATCCTCGCCACGCGGGCCGAGGCGGCGGTGATCCGCGCTCTCGAGGAGAGCGGCCTCCAGTGCCGGGTCCATGCCGAGGCGCGGCTCGTCGTCGTCAAGCCGCGCGCGCACGAGGGCGTGGGGCTCATCGTCGTGGTCAGCGCCGGCACATCGGACCTCGCCGTGTCCGAGGAAGCGGCGGTGACGGCCGAGGCCATGGGCAATCGCGTCGAGCGCCTCTATGACTGCGGCGTGGCGGGGCTGCATCGACTGGTCCCTCATCTGGACCGGCTCAACGAGGCCAATGTCATCGTCGCCGTGGCCGGCATGGAGGGCGCCCTGCCGAGCGTCATCGGCGGTCTGGTGGACCGGCCGGTCATCGCGGTGCCGACCAGCGTGGGCTATGGCGCGTCCTTTGGCGGCGTGGCCGCGCTTCTCGCCATGCTCAACTCCTGCGCGCCCGGCGTGTCGGTGGTGAACATCGACAACGGCTATGGCGCCGCCGCGCAGGCCAACCAGATCAACAAGCTGGCCAGCAAGATCCGGTAGATGCGCATCGCGTATTTCGACTGCCCGAGCGGAGCGGCGGGAGACATGATCATGGGCGCCCTCGTCGATGCGGGCGTGCCCTTCGATGCTCTCCGGGACGAGCTCGCCAAGCTCCGCCTTCCCGGCTGGTCGCTGGAGCGCCGCGAGGTGATGAAGGGGGTCTTTCGCGCCACCAAGGTCGACGTGCACGTGCATGACCATGACCATGCGCACGGCGCTGCGGACCACTCGCATGCCCACGCGCATGAGCGGCACCCTCATCCGGACCGCAATCTCCACTCCATCCTCGAGCTCATCGGCGCCAGCGATTTGCCCGCGGCCGTCAAGTCGAACGCCTCGCGCATCTTCACCCGGCTCGGCGAGGCGGAGGCGCGCGTGCACGGCACCACGGTCGACCACGTCCACTTCCACGACGTGGGCGCGGTGGACGCCATCGTGGACGTGACCGGCGCCTGCCTCGGACTGCATCTCCTGGGCGTCGACCAGGTGCATTGCTCGGCCCTGCCGCTGGGCGGCGGCTTCGTCACGGGAGCGCATGGACGCATTCCCATCCCGGGACCGGGAACCGCCGAGCTCCTGAAGGGCTTTCCCGTCGTGGATACCGGGGTCCGTCGCGAGCTCGTGACGCCCACGGGCGCGGCCATCTTGACCACGCTGGCCCGGGCGGCCGGCGCCATGCCCGCCATGACCGTCGAGGCGGTGGGCTATGGCGCGGGCAATATGGAGCTGGAGGCGCCGAACATCATCCGCGTCTTTCTGGGCATCGCGTCCGAATCCGGCCGGCGCGAGACCATCATGCAGGTCGAGACCACGGTGGACGACATGTCTCCCCAGCTCTGGGAGGTCATCATGGAGCGCCTCTTCGAAACGGGCGCTCTCGACGTCTATCTGACCCCGGTGACCATGAAGAAGAGCCGGCCCGGCACCGTGCTCACGGCCCTCTGCGCCCCCGACCGCGTCACCGACCTCTCGCGGGTGCTCTTCGAGGAGTCGCCCACCATCGGCGTCCGCTGGACCGCCTACCAGCGCGAGCGGCTCGATCGCGAGATGGTGACGCTGACCACGACATACGGCGCCATTCCCTTCAAGGTCTCGCGCCTGGACGGCCGCGTGGTCACGGTGACCCCCGAGTTCGACGAGGTCCGGCGCGTCGCGAGGGCCAAGGGCCTGCCCGTGCGCGAGGTGCTGGACCAGGCGCGCGCCGAGGGCCGCCGGCTGTTCCAGTAGCAGGCCGGCCTCACGGCCCGGTGGCTTGACATCCCCAGGCCTCAGGAATATGGTTTGAGCGCTTTGCCGGCCTCGGACCCCTCGACGACGAGGCGGCAGTCATCGACCCGCAGCCCTCTGAGGAGGTACGCGCAGTGAAAACGTCCATGACCATCAATGGCGTCGCTCACTCTCATGACGTCGAGCCCCGGCTCCTGCTCGTGCACTTCATCCGCGAGCTGGCCGGGCTCACGGGCACGCACGTGGGCTGCGACACGAGCCAGTGCGGGGCCTGCACCATCCATCTGAATGGCCAGGCCGTGAAGTCCTGTACCATCCTGGCCGTCCAGGCCGACGGCGCCCAGATCGCCACGATCGAAGGCATGGCCAAGGACGGCAAGCTGCACCCCATCCAGGACGCCTTCTGGGAGAAGCACGGGCTGCAGTGCGGCTTCTGCACGCCGGGCATGATCATGTCCGCGGCGCAGCTCCTCCAGCGCTATCCCAAGCCGACGGAGGAACAGATCCGGCACCAGCTCGACGGCAATCTCTGCCGCTGCACGGGCTACCACAATATCGTCAAGGCCATTCAGTACGCCGCCGAGAAGATGCCGGCGAAGTAGGGAGAGAGCGATCATGGCGACAGCCAGGCTGCTGGGCGCGAGCATCAAGCGGCGTGAGGACCCCCGCTTCATCACCGGCAAGGGCCACTACACGGACGACCTCAAGCTGCCCGGGATGACCTACGCGGCCTTCGTGCGAAGCCCGCACGCCTTCGCCGGGATCAAGAAGATCGACACCTCGAAGGCGCTGAAGCATCCGGGGGTCGTTGCCATCTTCACGGGCAAGGACATGACCGGCGTCAACTCGCTGCCGTGCGGCTGGCTCCTGCCTGACCTCAAAGTCCCGCCGCACATGCCCCTGGCCACGGATGCGGCGCGCTATGTCGGCGACCCCGTCGCCATCGTCATAGCGGAGAACCAGACGGCGGCGCTGGACGCGGCCGAGCTGGTGGCCGTGGACTGGGAGGTGAAGGCCTCGGTCACCCGCACCGACAAGGCCGCGGTCAAGGGCGCCCCCGCCATTCACGAGGTGGCGCCCGACAATGTGGCCTTCCGCTGGCAGATCGGCGACGCCGCGGCCACCGAGGCCGCTTTCAAGTCGGCGGCCGTCACCGTCAAGAAGCGCATCGTCAATCAGCGCCTGGTCGCCAATGCCCTCGAGCCGCGCGCCTGCGTGGCGCGCTACGAGGACGCCACCGGCGACTGGACGCTCTGGGTCACCTCGCAGAATCCCCACGTGCACCGGCTGCTCATGACGGCCTTCGTCCTCGGCATTCCCGAGCACAAGGTGCGCGTCATCGCCCCCGATGTGGGCGGCGGCTTCGGCTCCAAGATCTTCCTCTACAACGAAGAGACGGTCTGCTCCTGGGCGACCAAGCAGATCAAGCGGCCCATACGGTGGACGGCCAACCGCCGCGAGAGCTTCCAGACCGATGCCCACGGCCGCGACCACGTGACGGACGTGGAGCTGGCCCTGTCCAAAGAGGGCAAGATCCTCGGGCTGCGCGTGAAGACCACGGCCAACCTGGGCTCATACCTCTCGACCTTTGCCCCCGCCGTGCCGACCTATCTTTACGGCACGCTGCTGAACGGCGTCTACGAGATGGGGGCCATCCACTGCGAGGTCACGGGCGTCTTCACCAACACGACTCCGGTCGACGCCTATCGCGGCGCGGGACGGCCGGAGGCGGCCTACCTGATCGAGCGCATCGTGGACGTGGGCGCCGCCGCCCTCAAGATGGACCCGGCGGAGCTCCGCAAGAAGAACTTCATCCCCAAGTTCGACTCGGGGTATCAAACCAAAGTCGCCCTCACTTATGACAGCGGCAACTACGGGGCGGCCTTCGACAAGCTGCTCGGCATGCTCGACTACAAGAAATTCCGGAGCGACCAGCAGGCCGGGCGATCGAGCGGCAAGCTCCTCGGCGTCGGCTTCTCGACCTATATCGAGGCCTGCAGCATCGCGCCCTCCAAGGTGGTCGGCTCCCTCGGCGCCCAGGCCGG
>DASYTI010000072.1 GCA_036002485.1 Candidatus Methylomirabilota bacterium
TTGGCGAGCCCGATCACCTTGGCCTTCGAGGCCTGCGCCTGGAGCAGGAACGACGAGAAGTCCTGGGTGTTGAGCGGGTGCCGGACCTTGCCCAGGACCTTGCCACCGTTCTTGAGCACGACCGCCTCGACGTCGCGCTCGAGCGCGTGGCCGAACGCGTAGTCGGCGGTGATGAAGAACCATGTGTCGCCGCCGGTCTTCACGACCGCGTTGCCGGTGCCGTTCGCGAGCGCCCACGTGTCGTACGTCCAGTGGATCGTGTTGGGCGAGCAGGCCTTGCCGGTCAGGTCGGAGGTCGCGGCCGAGGAGACGATAAAGGCCTTGCCCTTGTCGCGCGTGATCTGGCTGACCGCGAGAGCGACGCCGGAGTTCGGCACGTCCACGATCAGGTCCACCTTGTCCACGTCGTACCACTGTCGGGCGATGGCGGAGCCCACGTCGGCCTTGTTCTGATGGTCGGCGAAGATGACTTCCACCTTCATGCCCTTCTTCTCGGCGCCGAAGTCCTCCACGGCCATCCGGGCGGCCACCACCGAGCCCTGCCCCGCCAGGTCGGCGTAGAGGCCCGACTGATCGTTGAGCACGCCGATCTTGATCACCCCGTCGGAGATCTGGGCCCGCGCCACCGCGGGTCCCAGGGCGAGCAATGTTGCCAGCAGTATCGCGATGCGCATCAGCATTTCCGGGGCTCCTTTCGTCGGTTGGAAGCCATGAAAGCGAAGGGATTATACCCCAAGGTATTCGTGGAGCTTGCCCATGCTGGCCTCCAGAGCCGCGTTGGGAATCACGTCCACCACGCGGCCGTGCTCCATGACGCAGTGCCGGTCCGCCACCGTGGCCGCGAAGCGGAAGTTCTGCTCGACGAGGAGGATGGTGAAGCCCTCGGAGCGCAGGCGACGGATGGTCGCCCCGATCTGCTGGACGATGACGGGAGCCAGGCCCTCCGTCGGCTCGTCGAGGAGGAGCAGACGCGCTCCCGTGCGCAGGATGCGACCGATGGCGAGCATCTGCTGCTCGCCCCCCGAGAGCTTGGTGCCCTGGCTCCGGAGCCGTTCCTTGAGATTCGGGAAGAGCCCGAAGATGCCATCGAGGGGAAGCCCACCCGGACGGACCTCTGGGGGCAGCAGGAGGTTCTCCTCCACGTTGAGGCTCGCGAAGATTCCGCGCTCCTCGGGGCAGAAGGCGAGGCCGAGACGCGCGATTCGGTTCGAGGGCATGGCCACGAGCTCTTGCCCGTCGAACCGGATGGAGCCCTGGCGCCGCGCCACCATGCCCATGATGGACTTGAGCGTGGTGGTCTTGCCGGCGCCGTTCCGGCCCAGCAGTGTCACCACCTCCCCCGCCCGCACCTCGAAGCCGACGCCGTGGAGGATGTGCGACTCGCCGTACCAGGCGTTGAGGTCTCGGACCTCGAGCAGGGAGCTCTCAGGCATGGCCGGAGCCCTGGCCTGAGCCCATATAGGCCTGGATGACGTCGGGGTTCTTCGAGACGGCCGCGTAGTCACCCTCGGCCAGGATCTCGCCGCGTGCGAGCACGGTGATGGTGTGGGAGAGATTGGCCACCACGCTGAGGTTGTGCTCGACCATGAGCACGGTGCGATTGACGGCGACCTGCCGAATGAGCGCAGAGATCCGCTCCACGTCCTCGTGGGTCATCCCCGCCGTCGGCTCGTCGAGGAGCATCATCTCGGGATCGAGGGCGAGGGTGGTGGCGATCTCGAGGGCCCGCTTGCGGCCATAGGGCAGCTCGACCGCCGTGGTGGCCGCGAAGGCGCCGAGGCCCACGGCCTCGATCAGCTCGAGGGCCCGGCCGTCGAGCCCTTCCAGCACGCGCTCCGATCGCCAGAAATCGAAGGAGCGTCCCCGGCGTCGCTGGAGGGCGATCCGAACATTCTCGAGCACGCTCAGATGCGGGAAGACGGCCGAGATCTGGAAGGAGCGGACCAGGCCCAGGCGCGCGATGTGGGCGGGCGTGGAGCCGGTGATCTCGCGGCCCTTGAAGGTGATGCGGCCGCGCGTGGGAGTGAGGAAATGGGTGAGGAGGTTGAAGCAGGTGGTCTTCCCTGCCCCGTTGGGCCCGATCAAGGCGTGGATGGTCCCCCGGCGGACTCTGAGGCTCACATCCTTCACGGCTAGGAAACCCCGGAACTCCTTGGTCAGACCCTCGGTCTCGAGGATCAGATCGGTCGGCATGGCGCGCCGATGATAGCGATGGCGCAGCGACCGCGCAAGCGGATATCATGTCGCCATGAGCTCACGAATCCTCATCATCGGCGCAGGCGCGGTGGGCAGCTATCTCGGCGGCTTCCTCTCCCGGGCGGGTCACGACGTCACCCTGGTCGACCCATGGCCGGAGCAGGTCGAGGCGATCAGGAGCCGCGGCATCGCCCTCAGCGGGCCGCACGATCCCTTCGAGGCCCGGCCCCGAGCCCTCCATGTCCACGAGGCCCAAAGTCTGGGCCAGGACTTCGACATCGCCTTCGTGGCCATGAAGGCCTACGACACGGCCTGGGCCACTCACCTCGCCGTGCCCCACCTCAAGCCGGAGGGCTATGTCGTCTCGGCTCAGAACTGCTGGAATGATCCGACGGTGGCGGCGGTGGCTGGCGTCTCGCGCGCCGTCGGGCTCGTCATGTCGAGGATCTCCGTGGCGCTCTGGAAGTCTGGCGAGGTCGAGCGCGGCACCGAGAAGGGCAGCGCCTCGGGACATGAGGTCTTCCGGGCCGGCGAGCACGATGGTCGCATCACGCCGCGCGTCGAGTCCCTGGCCGGGATTCTCTCCGTCATAGACGGCGCCCGGCCCACGGACAACCTCTGGGGCGAGCGCTGGTCCAAGCTATGCCTCAACGCCATGGGCAATCCCGTCCAGGCTATGACCGGGCTGGGCAGCCTCGAGATCGCCCGCGAGCCTCGAGGCCGCGAGATCACGATCCGCCTCGGAACGGAGTCGGCCCGGGTGGGACTGGCCCTCGGCTACACGATTCCGAAGTTCGGCGTGGCCGAAGCCAAGACCTGGGCGGCGGCGGCCGATGACCGCACGGTCTACGCCGAGCTCGACCGGATGCTGACCCCCAAGGCGGATGCCTCCCGCAACTGGCGCGCCTCCATGGCCCAGGACGTGATCAAGGGGCGCCGTTCTGAGATCGAGTACATGAACGGCCACATCGTGGCCAAGGGACGCGAGAAGGGCGTGCCCACGCCGGTGTCGGCGGCCGTGGTCGGCATCATGCGGGAGATCGACGCGGGATCCCGCACGTCTTCACCCGCACACCTAGAGGAAGCTCTCAAGACCGCAGGCCTGTAGCCGGCGGCTCAAAAAGGCCCAGATGCGAGGCGGCGCCCGAAGGCCGCAGGTGAGGCGTAGTCTCTCTACGTTGAACCTGCGGCCGAGGGCGCCAGCGAAGCAGATGGGCCTTTTTCAGCCGCCGGCTGAGGGGGGAGGGTAGAAGCGGACATCCTTCTTCGAACTGGCCCACGCGCGATTGGCGGCCTCGATCTCCCACGAGCTGCGGCAGGCCGCCTGGGCGCGAATCATCTCCTCGATCATGTCGCGCGGGTCGGTGTGGAAGGAAGCCTGGAGCAGACGCTTGGCATGCCCCGTCGCGGTGCGGGAGGCGTGGAAGGCCTTCTCGACGATCTCCGAGAGCTTGGCGTCCAGCTGGGCGGCCGGCACCACCCAGTTCACGAGGCCCATGGCGAGCGCGACCTCGGACGTGATGTGGTCGTTGAGGAGCGTCAACTCCTTCGCGCGCCCCATTCCGATGATCCGGGCGAGACGGAGAATGGAGCCGTCGGGGACGAGGCCGTGACGCGTGGCCCCCAGCCCGAGGACGGCGTCATCGGTCGCCAGACGAAGGTCACAGGCCACCGCCAGCTGGAGCCCGCCGCCTATCGAGTAGCCGTGCAGCACTCCGACGACCAGCTTGTCCATGTCCTCGAGGCAGTTGAGAGCCCGGATCCAGTGCCGGTAAAAGGCGTCGCCGATCTGCCCGACCGACAGCGCGTTGCGGTCCATTCCCGAGCAGAAGGCGCGTCCGGCCCCTCGCACGACCACCACCCAGGCATCGGGATCCTTCTCGGCCGCCTCCACGCAGTCGGCAAACCGGGCGACCATGTCGTGATCGAGGGCGTTGAGGACAGCGGGGCGATTCAGCGTCAGGGTGGCCACTCCGCTCTTGACCTCGTACCGCACGCTCGACTCGGCCATGGTCTGCCCTCGTTTCGATCTAACGGAGGCCCAAGATATCCCGCGCGATGACCATCCGCTGGATCTCCGATGTTCCCTCGCCGATCTCGGTCAGCTTGGCGTCGCGGAAGATGCGCTCGATGGGAAATTCCGTGATGTACCCGGCCCCCCCGTGGATCTGGAGCGACTTGGTGGCGGCCTTCATGGCCACCTCCGACGCGAAAACCTTGGCCATGGAGGCGGCCATTCGGGCCGGCTTGCCCGCATCCTTGAGAGCGGCCGCCCGCAGCGTCAAGAGACGGGCTGCCTCCACGTCGGTACCCATGTCGGCGATCATGCCTTGCAGCCCGTTGAACTCGGCCAGGGTCTTGCCGAACGCGCTCCGCTGCTTCATGTAGGCGAGGGCCTGGTCGAGGGCGGCCTGGGCAATGCCCACGGCCATGGCCGCCATGGCGATGCGCCCACCCTCCAGCACCTGCATGGTATTGACGAAACCCATGCCGAGCTCGCCGAGCAGACGATTCGCCTCCACGCTGACCTGGTCGAAGACGAGCTCGGCGGTGTTGGAGGCGTGGAGCCCGAGCTTCCGGTACGGCCGCCCCGCCGTGAAGCCCGGCATACCCCGATCGAGCACGAAGGCGGAAATGCCCCTGGGCCCTCGCGAGGGGTCCGTCCGCGCCATCACCACGGCGACCTCGGCCACTCCCGCATTGGTGATGAAGGCCTTGCTGCCGCTCAAGAGGAAGCGATCGCCCTCGCGTATCGCGCGCGATTTCATGGCCGCGGCGTCGGAGCCGGAGCCGGGCTCGGTCAACCCCCAGGCCCCGAGGGCCTCTCCGCGCGCCAGGCGGGGCAGATAGCTCTCCTTCTGGGCGGGGGAGCCGAACAGCGCGATGTGGTTGGTGCAGAGCGAATTGTGCGCCCACATGGTGATGCCGACGGAGGCATCGACACGGTTGAGCTCCTCGACGGCGAGGGCGTACGAGACATAGTCGAGCCCGGCGCCGCCATACTCCTCGGGCACGAGCGCTCCGAGAAGACCAGTCTTGCCGAGGCTGCGCACGATCTCGTGGGGGAACTCGTGCGTCTCGTCGAAGTGATGGATGACGGGAGCGACCTCGGCGAGCGCCCACTCCCGCGCCATGCCGCGCACCGCTTGCTGTTCGCTCGTCAGCTCGAAGTTCATGGGCGTGCTCGGTCGCGCGAGACGGCCGTCGGGGGGAGGCAGACACGTGCCGTCGTCCGCTCAAACCTCCTCGCCTCGCGCGCCGCCTCGCTCGGGCGCCTCCGCCTGCCCCCCCATCCCCCCGAGGCGGGGGGTGCGCTCGCCGCCCCGCCTGCGGCGGGGACGGCTCGCGCGGCGGAGTCGCCCTGCGCTTCGGGGCGCGCTACGGCTCGTCGGATTCGCTCCCGACGGCACCCCCCTGTCTCCCCCCGACGGCCGAACACGCGTGCGGTCATAGGATGGCAATCCGGCTCTCGCCGACGGCACGCAGCGCGCGAGTTCATACGGTGGCTCGGATGTTGTCGCGGACGAAGCGGATGATGTCCTGGGTCGAGGTGCCGGGGGTGAAGAGCTCTTTCACGCCCATGGCCTTGAGGGCCGCGATGTCGTCGGCCGGGATGATGCCGCCGCCGAAGACCGCGATGTCTTCCGCGCCTTTTTCGCGGAGCAATTCCAGGACGCGCTTGAAGAGGTAGTTGTGGGCGCCCGAGAGGACGGAGAGCCCGACCGCGTCGGCGTCTTCCTGGATGGCGGTGGCCACGATCTGCTCCGGCGTCTGATGGAGGCCGGTATAGATGACCTCGAAGCCAGCGTCGCGGAGCGCGCGCGCGACGATCTTGGCGCCGCGATCATGTCCGTCCAGCCCCGGTTTGGCGACTACGAGACGGATCTTTCGTTCGCTCATGACCCGCGCCGTTCGAGCGCGGGCTTCGCCCGCGCAACCCTTGGGGGAGGTCCGGAAGGGGGGCGCAGCCCCCCTCCGGGGAATTTCGCCACCACCAGCCGGATCTTGCGTTCGGCCATGCCTACCCGAACATGGCGCGGATACGGTCCGCGGTGCCCATGATCTCTTCCCGGTTCCCGGGGACTTCCTTCCAGTCGAACCCCTTCCCGTCGTTCGTCCATCGCGGGATGAGGTGCAGGTGGAAGTGCGGCACGGACTGGAAGGCCGCCGCGCCATTGGCCTGGAGCAGATTGAGCCCGTCGGGATTCAGCGCTTTCCGTATGGCTCCCGCCACCTTCTTCGCGGTCCCCATGACGGCCTTGAGATCCTCCGCCTCCGCCTCGTAGAGCGTGGCCGCGTGGGCCTTGGGCACCACCAGGCAGTGTCCGCGGCTCAGTGGATTGATGTCCATGAAGGCGAGCGTCCGCTGATCATCGTAGACCTTGGCGGACGGGATCTTGCCGTCGCGGATCATGCAAAACACGCAGTCGGGCATTCCTACACCTCGACCATCCAGCCGTGGGGATCCGCGAGCTTGCCGTACTGGATGCCCACGATGGCGTCGTAGAGCTTCTGGGTCATTGGTCCGATGGTGCCGCCATTGATGACCATGCGACGGCCCCTGAAGGCGAGCTCGCCCACCGGGGAGATGACGGCAGCCGTGCCGGTCCCGAAGACCTCCTCCAGGGTGCCCGCGGTGTGGGCGGCCACGACCTCGTCGATCGAGATCTGGCGCTCGCTGACCTTGCCGCCCCAATCGCGGAGCAGCGTCAAGACGGAGTCGCGCGTCACGCCGGGCAGGATGGTGCCGGTGAGCGGCGGGGTGATCACCTCGCCCGCGATCTTGACCATGATGTTCATGGTCCCGACCTCGTCGATGTACTTCCGGTGCACGCCGTCGAGCCAGAGCACCTGGGTGAAGCCCTCGTGCTTGGCCTCCTCGCCGGCCATGAGGCTCGCCGCGTAGTTGGCGCCGGTCTTGGCGTTGCCGAGGCCACCCTCGACGGCGCGGACGTGCCGCTCCTCCACGCGGATCTTGACGGGGGCCATGCCCTCCGGGTAGTAGGCGCCCACGGGCGAGAGAATGACGAAGTAGATGTACGACTTGGCCGGGCGAACGCCCAGGAAGGGCTCGCTGGCGATGATGGTTGGCCGGATATACAGGGAGGTGCCGATGGCCGCGGGCACCCAGTCGCGCTCGATTCCCACGAGAGTCACCAGTGATCGCAGGGCGAGCTCGGGGTCCAGCGGCGGGATGCACATGTGCTTGGCCGAGTTGTTGAGACGCTCGACATGCTTCTGCGGGCGGAAGAGGCGGACCTTGCCGTCGACGCCCCGAAAGGCCTTGAGGCCGTCGAAAACTGCCTGGGCATAGTGCAGCACGGCGGCGGCCGGATCGAGGGGCAGCAGCCCGTACGGCTCGACCCGCGGGTCATACCAGCCCTTCTCCTCCTGGAAGTCGGACACGAACATGTGGTCGGTGAAGACACTGCCGAAGCCCAGCTCGGAGTCCTTCGGCTTCGTCTTGTGCGTGGTCGCCTTGACAACTCTGATCGCGTCCGACATAGCGCCGCTCCCTCTAGAAGATGATCGGTTCCCGGTAGAGACCGAAGACCTGCCGGTAGACATCGGACACCTCGCCCAGCGAGACGTAGTCCTTGACGGCGTCCACGAGCACGGGCATCACGTTGTGGCCGTTCCGGCACGCCTCCGCGAGCTGCTTGAGCCGCCTCTCGACCTTGGCCATATCGCGGGAGGCCTTCCGCGCCCTCACGCTCTCGATCTGCTCGCGCTCCATGGCCTCGTCGAGCTTCAGGTACTCGACCGGCCTCTCGTCCGCCATGACGTACTTGTTGACGCCCACCACGACTTTCCGTCCTCGGTCGTCCATGAGCTGGTAGCGGTAGGCCGCGTCCGCGATCTCGTGCTGCGGATAACCCGTATCGATGGCGCGGATGATCCCGCCCAGCTCGTCGATCCTGCGGATATAGGCCATGGCCTGCGCCTCCATGGTGTCCGTGAGGGACTCGAGGAAGTACGAGCCGCCGAGGGGATCGGCGGTCAGGGCCGCCCCCGTCTCCTCGGCGATGATCTGCTGGGTCCGGAGGGCCACCGTCACCGCCTCCTCCGTGGGCAGGGCCAGCACTTCGTCGAAGGAGTTGGTGTGCAGCGACTGCGCCCCCCCGAGCACGGCGGCCAGGGCCTGGATGGCCACGCGGGCGATGTTGTTGAGGGGCTGCTGCGCGGTGGCCGAGACCCCCGCCGTCTGCGTGTGCGTGCGGAGCCGCATGGACTCGGCCTTCTTGGCGCCGAATCGCTCCCGCATCACGGTGGCCCAGATGCGCCGGGCCGCCCGCAGCTTGGCGATCTCCTCGAAGAAATCGTTGTGGATGTCGAAGAAGAACGACAGGCGCGGCGCGAAGTCGTCCACGTCGAGTCCCCGCTCCACGCAGGCCTGCACGTATCCGAATCCATCGGCAAGGGTGAAGGCCAGCTCCTGGACGGCGGTGGAGCCCGCCTCCCGGATGTGATAGCCCGAGATGGACACCGGGTTGAACTTCGGCACGTGCCGCGCGCAGAACTCGATGGTGTCGACCACGATGCGCACGGCCGACTCGGGCGGGGAGATCCATTCCTTCTGGGCGATGAACTCCTTGAGCATGTCGTTCTGCATGGTGCCGCCGACGGTGTCCCACGACACACCCTGCTGATCGGCCAGGGCCAGGTACATGGCGAGGGCCACCGAAGCCGTGCAGTTGATGGTCATGGACGTGGTCACGCGGTCGAGGGGGATGTCGCGGAACAGGATCTCGAAGTCCGCGAGCGTCGAGACGGACACGCCCTCGCGCCCCACCTCGCCGCGGGCGCGCAGGTGGTCGGCGTCGTACCCCATGAGGGCGGGCATGTCGAAGGCGGTGCTGAGGCCCGTCTGTCCCTGCTCGAGGAGATACTTGAAGCGCGCGTTGGTGTCCTCGGGGCGGCCGAAGCCCGCGAACATGCGCATGGTCCAGAGCTTGCCGCGGTACATGGAGGGATAGGGCCCGCGCGTGTACGGAAACTCGCCCGGAAACCCGAGCTTGTCCTCGTAGCAGAAGCCCGCGAGGTCCGCCGGAGTATAGAGCGGCCGCACGGGGATGCCCGAGAGAGTCTCGTACGGCACGTCCCGCTCGGGCGAGCGGTCGACGAAGGGTCCGTACGTCTCCTTTTCCCAGCGCTTCTTCTCGTCAGCCATGCCAGGGTCGTCAGCCATACGCGATCCTTTGAGTTAGGCCGCCCTCGTCGGGCTGGCCAGAAGGTGACGGGCGATGACGAGCTTCTGGATCTGGGAGGTGCCCTCGTAGAGCTGGGTGATCTTGGCATCCCGGAAGTGCCGCTCGACCTGGTATTCGTTGATGTAGCCGTAGCCACCGTGGACCTGGATGGCGTCCGTGGTCACGCGCATGGCCATCTCGGAGGCGAAGAGCTTGGCCATGGCCGCCTCGGCCCCGTAGGGCAGCCCCTTGTCCTTGAGGAAGGCCGCCCGCAGGGTGAGGAGCCGCGCGGCCTCGATCCCTGTGGCCATGTCGGCCAGCATCCACTGCACCATCTGGTGCTGGCCGATGGGCGCGCCGAAGCTCTTGCGTTCGCGCGCGTACACGAGCGACGCCTCGTAGGCGGCCACCGCGATGCCCACGGCCTGGGCCGCGATGCCGATGCGCCCGCCGTCGAGCGCGCCGGCGGCGATCTTGAACCCTTGCCCTTCCTCGCCGAGACGGTTCGCCACGGGTACCCGGCAGTTCTCGAAGAGGAACTCCGCGGTGTCCGACGCCCGGATCCCGAGCTTGTCCTCGGTCTTGACCACGGTGAAGCCCGGCGTGCCCTTCTCCACGATGAAGGCGCTGATCCCGCGGTGGGCCAGGGTCTGGTCGGTCTGGGCGAAGACGAGGGCGGCGTGCGCCTCGCGACCATTGGTGACGAAGATCTTCCTACCGTTCAGCTCATAGGCGTCGTCAGCTCGCTTGGCGAGCGTGTGCTGGTTGGTGGCGTCCGAGCCTGCCTCGGGCTCGGTCAGGGAGAAGCAGCCGAGCCTGACGCCCGAGGCAAAGGGAGTGAGAAAGCGGCGCCTCTGCTCGTCGGTGCCATGGGCCCACACGGGGTCGCAGTACAGCGAGTTGTTCACCGACATGATGACCCCGTGAGAGGCGCAGGCCCGCGAGACTTCCTCGACCGCCACGGCATAGCCGACGACATCGCCGCCGCTGCCCCCCCAGGCCTCGGGGATGAAGATGCCCATGAGCCCGAGCTCGCCCATGCGGCGCACGGTCTCCTGGGGAAAGCGCGCTTCGCGGTCTATGGCGGAGGCGATCGGCCGCAGCTCCTTCTCGGCGAAATCGCGCGCCACGTCCTGGATCATCCTCTGCTCTTCCGTCAGCTCCACGTTCATGCGTCGCTCACCGCTCCGTCTCCATTTCGCCCTCTGATCAACTCAGCCCTCGCCTCGCGGCCTTGCCGCTCAGCTCGAAGAGCGGACCCCGTCTCAACTCGAAAAGCCACGTCCCCGGCTATTTCTCCAGGAGCTTCTTGAATTCCTGCTCGAGGGCCGGGGCGACCTCGAAGAGGTCGCCCACGATGCCGAAATCGGCGATCTTGAAGATCGGCGCCTCGGGGTCTTTGTTGATGGCGCAGATCACCTTCGAGGTGCGCATGCCCGCCAGATGCTGGATGGCGCCCGAGATGCCGAACCCCAGATACAGTTTCGGCGAGATCGTTCGGCCCGTCTGCCCGATCTGGAAGCGGTGGGGCCGCCAGCCGGCATCGACGGCCGCGCGTGAGGCTCCCACGGCGGCGCCCAGCACCTTGGCCAGGGATTCCAGGATGACGAAGTTCTCCGGCCCCTTCAGACCCCGCCCGCCCGAGACCACGATCTCGGCCTCGGCCAGCTCGGGCAGGCCCGTGGACGACTCCTCGCGACGCTCGACGAGGCTCATGGCCGGCGCGGGCACGGTCACGGCGGGCTTGTCCACGGCGGGGGCTGCCCCCGGCTGCGCATCGGCCGGCTTGAAGACATTGGGTCTGAGGGTGGCCAGCCACGGCGTCTTGGCCCAGGTGATCTTCGAGAGGAGCTTGCCCGCGTAGATGGGTCGCGTGGCCATGAGCTTTCCGCCCTCGGCCGCAAAGGCCACGGTATCGGCAGAGAGCCCGGCCCCCAGCCGCGCGGCCAGACGCGCCATCACCTCGCGCTGTCGCGTCGTCACCGCCCCGAAGACCGCCTGAGGTGACTCCTTCTGTACCAGCTCGGCGAGGACGGGAGCCCACACCTCGCCCCGGTACGGCGCGAGACCCGCGTTCTCGATCAGGAGGACGCGCTTGGCGCCCCACTCGCCGAGCTGCTTGATGCCGGCCTCGGTCGTCTTGTCCGTCAGCCATACCGCCTCGACCTGACCGCCCAGCTGAGAGGCCAGCCGTGAGGCTTCGCCCAGGACTTCCGCCATCACCTTCTTCGGATTGCCCTGCCGGTCATCCTCGACCACGCACCACATTGCTCCAGCCATGTCGATGTCGTCTCCTGGGAGTTAGATGGCCTTGGCGTCTTCGCGCAACGAGCGGACCAGTTCCTTGGCCGCCTCCGCGGGGTCACCGGGAATGATGCGTCCCGGCGGACGCGGGGGCAGCGCTTCGAGCTTGACCACGGACAGAGCCGGTGCCTCGGCCGCCAGACCGAGATCCGCGGCCTTGACGTCCTTGATCTCCTTCTTCTTGGCTCCCATGATGCCCTTGAGGGTCGGATAGCGCGGCTCGTTCAGCCCCTTCTGCGCCGAGACGGCGGCGGGGAGCGGCAGGTCGAAAATCTCGAGTCCGCCCTCGACCTGGCGTCCCACCCGAATGGTCTTTCCCGCCTCGTCCACCGACTCCTCCATGATCCAGGAGGCGCACGGCCAGCCGAGCAGCTCGGCCACCGCCGCGCCCACCGCGCCCATGTCATCGTCGATGGCCTGCCGGCCGAAGAGAGCCAGCGCCGCCTGCTCCTGCTTGATGACGGCCGCGAGGGCGCGCGCGGTGAGGAGGGTGTCCGCCGGCTCCCAGGCCGGATCATTCAGGTGGATGGCGCGGTCGGCGCCCATGGCCAGGCAGGACCGTAACGCCTCCTTGGCGCGTTCCGGCCCCAGGGTGACGGCCACGACCTCCCCCTGTCCTCGCTTCTCCTTGATCCGGAGCGCCTCCTCGATGGCGAACTCATCGTAGGGAGAGACGATCCAGGTGATCCCGGCCGTGTCGATGGCCTTCGGATCCGAGGAGATCTTCACCTGGGTCGCCGTGTCCGGCACCTGCTTGATCATGACGAGGATCTTCATGCTGTCGCGCTCCTGTCGTAGTGGAGTTGTCGCGTGATGCGGAAGCGATCGCCGGGAATGAAGACCCGGTCGTAGACGATGGGGCGGCTCTCCGCATCGCTGGAGACGCGGTCGGAGCGGAAGCAGGGAGCGCCCGCCGCGCAGCCGAGCTCTCGGGCCGCCCGCGCGGGGAGCGTCTCGGCCGAGACGGTCTCGCGGGCGGCGGTGATCTCGATGCCGAGCTTGAAGGAGAGAGCCTGACGGAGCGGCGTCACCGTGAGATCCGCCTTGTCCGCCTCCTCTCCGATGGCCGCGGGCAGGTGCGAGACCTGGAAGGACAGGGGCTGGCCGTCCACGAGACGCAGCCGCTCGAGGACGAAAATCCGGGCGCGGTCGGCCAGGCCCAGCTCCTGCGCCACGCGACGATCGGCCCGCACGAACCGGCTGCGGAGAAAGCGGGTGGCCACGTCCTCGCCCACCGCGCTGAGATCGCCTGCGAGCGTCCTGAACTGGAGAATGTCGTAGTCGACGGAGGGAGGCGCCACGAAGGTGCCGAGACCGTGACGGCGAGTGATCAGGCCGTCGCGCGCGAGAACCTCGAGGGCCTGGCGCAGCGTCATGAGCGTCACGCCGAACGACTGGGCGAGCGTGCGCTGATTGTCGAGACGCTGCCCGGCCACCATGCCGCCCGCGCTGATCCGCGCGCGCAGAGTCTCGGCGATCTGGTGATAGCGCGGCACCGTCCTTCCCATCTCCCCTCCCGAATCCTGTGCTGGTCTTCTAGAACTCTGGTGGCCGCTCAACGCCGTCGTCGAGATGCGGGACGGAATTTCAGGAGGAACGGTCAGCAGTTACGGCAACCGGAGGTATTGTAACCGGGGCACCAAGCCCGGTCAACGCCTGTTCAGGCGCGGCACTGGGTCAGCGCCGGTGCCCAATTCTGACCCGCTACTCAGCTCCGCCGGCGAGGCTCTGGGAGCGCTCCACGAGGGCCTCGAGCTTGGCCGCCGCCGCGCCGGAATCGATCGACTGGGAGGCCACGGCCACCCCTTCCTTGAAGTCACGGGCCTTGCCTCCCGCGACCAGGGCGGCCGACGCGTTCATGAGAACGATGTCCCGTCGCGGCCCCGGCTCGCCGCCCAGCACGAGGCGGATGATCTGGGCGTTCTCACCGCGGTCGCCGCCCTGGAGGTCGCGGATGCTCGCCCTCCCCACGCCGAAATCTTCGGGGCGCACGCGGGAGTTTCGCACCACGCCATCGTGCACCTCGGAGATCTGGCTCTCCCCGGTATTGGAGATCTCGTCGAGGCCGTCGGCGCCGTGCACCACGAAGGCCCGGACGGTGCCGAGCTCGGCGAGCACGCGGGCCAGAGGCTCGGTGAGGCTCGCCGAGGCCACGCCGATCACCTGGGCGTTGGCGCCCGCCGGATTCGTCAGCGGCCCCAGCAGGTTGAAGACGGTCCGGATTCCGATCTCGCGGCGGGCCGGCATCACGTGCTTCATGGCGGTGTGGAGGAGCGGGGCATACATGAACCCGATGCCGACCTCGTCGATGCACCGGCCCACCTGCGGGGGCGTGAGCTCGAGGCTGATGCCGAGCGTCTCCACGACATCGGCCGATCCGCACAAGGTCGAGGACGATCGATTGCCATGCTTGGCGACTTTCAGACCGGCGCCCGCCACCACGAAGGCCGTGGCGGTGGAGACATTGAAGGTGCCCGAGGCATCGCCACCCGTGCCGCAGGTGTCGACGAGCATCTCTCGGTCGGTGCCGGTAAGCCCGGCCATCTCGTCGCCACGCGTGCGGACGCGGACGACCTTTTGCCGCATGACCTGGGCGAAGCCGATCAGCTCCTCCACCGTCTCGCCCTTCATCCGGAGCGCCGTCAAGAACCCGGCGATCTGCGCATGGGTGGCCGCGCCGGACATGATGGCGTCCATGGCCGCCGCCGCCTCGATCCGTGACAGGTCGCGGCGTTCGACGAGGGCCCGCATCGCTTCGGCAATGATGGGGCTCGTCACGGCGACGCGCCTCCCCGCCTCAGTCGGGGCCGTATCGCCGAGGCGACTTCGAGGACCTCCTTGATATTGATGGGCTTGGCGAGCACCGAGTGGACGCCGCTCACCTGCAGCTCCTCGGGGCTGACCTCGACGGCGAAGCCGCTCACGAGAATGACGGGCAGGCCGGGCACGGCCTCCTGCACCGCGCGGGCGAGCTCCCACCCGGTCATGCTCGGCATGCTCAGATCGGTGAAGACGAGATCGAAGTGCTCGGCTTTGACCCGCGAGAGTCCCTCGCGGGCGCTCCGCGCCACTTCCGCGGTGTGGCCGGCCGAGCGCAGCACGTCGGCCAGCACGTCGCCCACGGCTTCCTCGTCGTCCACGACCAGGCAGCGGAGCAAGGAGGCGGCCGGCGCCGCCTCGGCCTCGGCCGCGGGCGCCTTGGCGGCCGTACCCGCGGGGAAGAGCATGGCGAAGGTCGTCCCGCGCCCCTCCACGCTGTCCACCGAGATGGTCGCGCCATGACGCGAGAGGATGCCGTAGGTCATGGAGAGCCCGAGGCCCGTGCCCTTCGGCCCCTTGGTGGTGAAGAATGGATCGAAGATCTTGCTTCGCACCGCCTCCGGAATGCCCATGCCCGTATCGGTGATCCGGAGCTCCAGCTTGTCATGGCGGCGGGCGGTGGCGAGGGTGAGGGTCCCGCCCCGCGGCATGGCATCGACTGCGTTCAGGATCAGATTGGTCATGACCTCGCGCAGCTCGGAGGGGTCGCCGATCGTCGTGGGCAGGTCGGGCTCGAGCTTCGTGACGACCTGGACGTGAATGCCCCGCCGGGGCGGCTCGAGCCGCCAGGCCGACTCCGTGATCTCGAGGGCGTCGCGCACGACCTGGTTCAAGTCCACGGCCACCGCGGGCTGATCCCGGCGGATGCGCGTGAACTCCTGCAGTCGTCGGACGGTCTTCGCGCCGTCGGCCGCCGAGCGCTCGATGATTTGGAGCCATTGCCGGGCCGTCGGATCCTCCACCTTCTGGAGCAGGAGCTGGGCGCGGCCGAGAATGGCCGCGAGGAGATTGTTGAAGTCGTGGGCCACGCCCGAGGCCATCTCGCCGAGGGCCCGAAGCTTCTCGCTCCGCACGAGCTGGTCCTGGGCCTGGGCCAGCTCTTCATAGGCCCGCGTCCGGTCCTGGAAGAGGCGGGCGCTGCGCAGGGCCAAGGCGGCCAGACCGGCCAGGTTGCCCAGCACCCGTTCGTCGTCTTCCGTGAACGCGCGCTCGGCGCTGCGCAGGGCGAGGACGCCGACCACCTGCGTGCCCGCCAGCATGGGCACGCCGATCCAGTGCGGCATGGCCACGGCGGCGTCAACCGGCTCGACGCCTCGCCGTCGGCACTCGCCCAGGTAGTCATCGGTGCGGATCGAACGGCCGGACTCGGCCACGAGCGAAGCCAGGCCTTTTCGCTCCGCGCTCGGGCGCGGGAGCGGGTTGAGCTGTCGCGCGCCGTCGTGGAGAAGGAGCAGGGGAACCAGGCCACCCGTGGCCTCGTCGGTCACGGCGAGGAGCAAGTTGCGGATGTCCATGAGCCGCGCGACCTGGCGCTGGATCGCCTCGACCACGTCCTCTTGATGGAGCTGGCCGGTGACGGTGCGGGAGAGATCGTGCAGGACGGACAGCTCGGCCAGGAGCGCTTCCGTCTCCTCCAGGCGAAGGCGGGTCTGACGCGCCAGCTCCGCGTTCTCCATGGCGAGTCCGACCTGCGCGGCCACGCCCTCGATGAGCCGCACCTCCTGGGCCGTGAACTCTCGCCCGCCGCCCCACCAGATGAGGAAGACGGCGCCCACGGGCTCGCCGCGGGCCATGGCCGGAGCGAAGAGCACGGCGTGGGGCTCGAGGCCCTCGAAGATGGACTGGTCGAAGCCGGGATCGTTCCTCACATTGGACGACCAGGCCGCGCGCCCCGAGCGCCAGGATTCGACCAGGGCCGGCATCCCGTCGAGAGGGAAGGGACGGGTCATGAAAAGCTGGAGCAGACCTTTGGGCACGTGCCAGCCCGCGGCCGGCACCAGGGCCTCTTGCTTGTGGTCGACCCGATAGATACCCGCCATGTCGGCGCCAAAGGTGCGCCCCACCTCGCGCGCCACGCTGCGCATGACCTGGTCCGGCGCGTCGATCTCGGACAGCGCCGTGCTCACGGCGAGGAGGGCCGTGGTCTCCTGGAGCCGCTCCTGCGCTTCGGCATAGAGCCGCGTGTTGTCGAGGGCGAGAGCGAGCTGCCCGGCGATGGTCACGGCCAGATCGGCCTGCCACGGTTCCCAGGACGCCTGCCGGTCCGTGTAGTCGAGCTGGAGGGCGGCGATCACGCGCCCCTGGCGAATGAGGGGCACGATCATGCAGCTCTTGGACTCGAATCCCTCGACCCAGTCGCGCGGAAGAAGCGTGGTCTGGGCCACGTCCGCGATCACCACGGGCCGGAGCGTGCTCAAGACCTGGGCATAGGCGGGCACGTCGGCGGGCGCGTAGGAGCGCTGCTCCGTGAAGCGCCTCCACATCGCGGAGTCCCGGCGACCGTCGGCATACTGGGACATGAGCGCCGCCACCCCCTCGTCGCTCCAGCGTTCCACCGAGCAGCGATCCACGCGGCAGACCTGGGCGATCTTGACGCAGGCCCGCTTGAGCATCTGCTTGGGATCGAGCGATGCGCTGAGGATCTCGGCGACCTCGAGGAGGGCCCGGGTCTGCTCCAGCCGCTGGGCCGTCTGGGCATAGAGCCCCGCGTTGCGGATGGCCACGGCGGCCTGGGCCACGAAGCTCTCGAGGAGCTCGCGCTCGTCGGCGTCCAACCGGAACGGCGCGCGGCCGCACAGGGCCACCACGCCGAGGAGCCGGTCCTGGAGCACGATGGGCATGCCGAGGAAGCTCGTGAGCGCGTGCGCGCGCCACCACTCCTCGCCGAGCAGGCGCGGATCGCCCACCATGTTGGGGATCGACAGCGCCTGCCGATGCAGCGCGACCAGGCCGATGGAGCCCTGGCCGAACGCGATGGTACGCAGGGGGAAGGCCTCGCCCATCGCGGCGTCCGAGAAGGCGCGCACGCTCAGGCTCGCCGTCTCGCCGTCGGCCACCCACACGGAGACGACGGGCACGCCCATGAGGGCGGCGGCGGCCCGCGCGATGCCCCCCAGCACCTCGTCCGTGTCCAGCGAGGAGGAGATGAGCTGATTGACGCGGGCGAGCGAGCGGAGGCGCTCGGCCTGCTGGGCCTCTTCCCGGAACAGACGCGAATGCTCAAGGGCGATGGCGGCCTGACCGGCGAACGCCTCGGCCACTTCCTGGTCGCGTCGAGTGAAGGGCCGCCGGGCGCGGAACGTCAGCACGCCGATGATGCGCTCGCCCACGCGGAGGGGAAGAGCCATGTAGTGCGTGTAGCCGAGGCGGCGGTCGGCCTCGATGATTTCCGGGGCGCGGCTCGTCAGCCCCGTGAGCTCGCCGATGATGGCCGACCCCGTGGCCACCACACGCGCGGCCAGACTCTGACTCCCGTTCACCGTGAGGCGAGGCCGCATCATGGTCTCGGGCGCCGTCCCTGCGAGCCCCGCCACCACCAGCTCATCGCCTTCGAGCAGCCGGAAGCCGGCATTGTCGAGGTCCAGCAGCCGCATCGCCTCTTCGGCCACCGAGGTCAGGAGGGCGTCGGTCGGCCCGAGGGCGCCGATCTTCTTGTTGACCTCGAGCAGCGCGGACAGGTAGGCGCGACCACTTCGCTCGTCGGCGAAGAGCCGCGCGTTCTCGATGGCCACCGCCGCCTGGTCCGACAGCGCGGTCATGACCTCGACCTCCGCTGCGGCCAGCGTGTGGGGCTGCCACCAATACATGGTGATGCCGCCCCAGGGCTCGCCCTTGATGAGGATGGGCACGGAGAGCACGCTCCGGTAGCCCTCGTGCTCGACGATCTGCCGGGTCGCCTCGTCGAGGGGGATGGTCGGATCGTTGAGGATGTCTTCTGTCCACACGGGGGCCCGCTCGCGGATGGCCCGGCCGGCCGTCCCCTCCCCCACGCGTACGCGCAGGCTCGTCACGAACTCCCGCGATACGCCCGCCGCGCGCAGGTACCCGATGGAGCGCGTCTCGGGGTCGACCCGGAAGATCCCCGCCGCCGCCGCCCCCGTCAGACTCTGGCAGCGCTCCACGATGGCATCCAGGATGGGGTCGGCCTCGAGCGCGGTGGCGAGGGCACGGCTGATCTCGAAGAGGGCGCGATACCGGGCGGCGCTGGCCTGCTCCTGGGCGAAGAGCTGGGCATTGTCGATGGCGATGGCGGCGTGACTGGCGAAGGAGAGCAGGAGGTCGAGGTCCCGCGCCTCGAAGGCGTATGGAGTCCGCGTCAGCATGGTCAGCGAGCCGACGAGCCGGTCGCGCACGAGGAGGGGAAGGGCCGCCCCCGACACGAAGCCTTCGGCGAGGAGCCAGGAGCGCCCGAGGAGATCCGGCTCGTCCTCGATCCGCTCGTACACGATGGGCGCGCGGATCTCCGCCGCGCGCCCGGCGAGCCCCTCGCCCATGCCGAGGCTTCCCAACATATCGGCGGGCGCGCTACCGCGCAGACCCGCCTCGGCGCGGAAGACCAGCCGGTTCCCTTCCACGAGAGCCAGGCGCGCCGCGCCGTCGGAGACCAGCCGGCACGCGGCGCTCACCACGGCGTTGAGCACATCCCCCAGCGAGCGGGCGGCCGTGAGGGCGTGGCCGCTCTGGGCCAGGGTTTCGAGCCGGCGGCTCTGTTCTTCCATCTCGGCGAGGAGCATGGACCGCTCGACCACCTGACCGATCTGATGGGCCACGGACTCGAGGACCTTGACCTCTTCCTGCAGGAAGTCGCGCCGCTCCTGCGAGATGAGCGACATGACGCCCCATGTCTTGCCTTTGACGGGAATGGGGAGGGCGAGCTGGCTTCGGTGGGCTCGCATGGCCTGGAGCTCGGTCAGCTTGGGATCCGTGATGGCCGAGGGATCGATATGGGTCACGATGAGGCGCCCGGTCCGCGCGGCTTCGCCGACGTAGGAGCCGTCCAGCGGCCTCAGACGGATCTGCTCGGCAAACTCGGGCGTGAGTCCACAATGCGCGATCAGCGTCAGGGTACCCGCCGATGGATCAACACGGTGCACCCCTCCAACATCCATCTGGGCGAGGGCACGCACGAGGTCGAGCATCTCGCCCGCCGTGGCCACCACGTCGGCGGAGCGGCCCATGCTGAGGGCGACGGCATTGAGGGCTTCGAGCTCGCGGTTTCGGCGCTGAAGCTCCGCGTCGGGATCTTGCGTCTCCAGGGGCATGAACGGGGTGGCCATGCGGGTCCGGCCTCCGCGAAGAGGACGGGCCAAGAGCAGCGCGGCGACCGCGCTCGAGAGCCCGACCGCCCCGAGGGCGCCGAGCCACGCCAGAAGCTTCGACCGCTGTGACGCGCCGACATCGGCGGTGAGGACCCAGAGGCGTCCCTGGCCCAGCGCCGAGACCAGGCCCTGACTTCCAGGTCGCACGAGGTACGCGCGGCCATCGGGCAGCGTCACGCGTCCCGAGGCCGCGACCTGGGACCAGTCGACCTGCACCGGAGCCCCCAAGCCGACCGCGGTGGCGCGACCGCCGTCGATGAAGACAAGAGCCGGCCGGTCGGGACCACCACGGGCCGGCGCCGTGTTCTCCAGCCGTCGAGCCACGAGGACAAAGCCCAGGGGAAGTCCGTCGGATGCCTCGCCCGGTGAACGCACAGGAGCGGAGGCGACGAGGTACGGTCGATCGCCCACGGAAGTCAACGACGGCGGCGCCGAGGCCAGCGCGGTTGGATTCGGGAGCGCGGTCTGCGCCTGGGACGGGGCCTGGAGAATGGGGCTGCCCGCGCCATCGAGGATGACGACGAGGTCGGCGATACCCTCGAGCGTCAGATCGGTCAGCCGGGGCGACACTCCTCGCACGAGAGTGGCCCAGTCGCCCCTGGCCACGCCGTCCACGAGGGCCGGGTCCCTGGCCAGGAGGCCTGCCTCCCGGCGTAAGGCGGCCAGGGCATCTGCGATGAGGAGCCCTGCTGTCTCCTGTCCTCGGGCCGCCGCCTCCTGGCGGTCCAGGGACAGATGTCGCAGCGTAACCGCGACTCCGCCCATGCCCAGCCCGCTGAGGACCAGCGCGGCCAGTGCCGCCAAGAAGACGAGGTGCCGTGTGGAGGAGCGCATGGACGACGTCCGGGGACGCGAATCTCCCGGCCAGACCAGCATATTCGTAAGTGCCTGATATGGCAACTTTCCCGGAGCGCAGGCCCCGGCTTTTTGGACCAGGGCGGGGGTATGGGTGCCTAGGGCCTACAACCCGTGCGGCAATCCTTGTTACAACCCGAGGTAGGCCTGCTTGATGTGTGGGCTCTGGAGCAGGCTCTCGCGGGGTCCCTCGAGGGTGATCCGCCCATTTTCCAGGACATAGCCCCGATGGCAGATCTGCAAGGAACGCAGCACGTTCTGCTCGACGAGCAATATGGTCAGCCCTTCCCGGTTGATGCGCTCGAGGTTGTCGAAGATGAGCTTGACCATGACGGGGGCAAGACCCAGGCTCGGCTCGTCAAGCATGAGAAGTCGCGGCTTCGCCATCAAGCCCCGGCCGATGGCGCACATCTGCTGCTCCCCGCCCGAGAGCGTGCCCGCGAGCTGACCCTGGCGCTCCGCGAGCCGGGGGAAGAGCTCGTAGACCCAGCCCAGCGTGTCGGAGCGCTGCCGTCGCGCCTCGACCGTGCGGGCCCCGAGATCGAGGTTCTCCCGGACGCTCATGGTCGGAAAGAGCTGACGTCCCTCGGGCACGTGCGCGACGCCAAGCCCGACGATCTCGGCCGTGCCCAGCCCATCGAGGCGTCGGCCGTCGAGCGCGATGTGCCCGCGGCGGAGCGGCAGGAGACCCGACACCGCGCGGAGGGTCGTGGTCTTGCCCGCTCCATTGCCGCCGATCATGGCCACCGTCTCACCCCGGCGGACCTCGAGCGAGGCCTCGTGGACGGCCGTCATGTCACCGTAGCCGACCTGGATGCCGTCAACACGCAGCAGGGTGGACATACTCGTCTCCGAGATAGGCTTCGATGACGCGGCGGTCAGCGGCCACGGCGCGCGGCGGCCCCTCGGCGATCTTCTCGCCGAAGGACAGGACGATGACCCGGTGCGACAGTGACATCACCGCCCGCATGTTGTGCTCGATGAGGAGGACGGAGATCCCCTCGGCGTTGATGGCGCCCACGAGCCTGACCATGGCGTCGATCTCGGTGGCGTTGAGCCCCGCCATGACCTCATCGAGTAAAAGCAGCGTTGGCTCCGTGGCAAGCGCGCGGGCGAGCTCGAGACGCTTTCGGTCGGCCAGGGTGAGCCGCGCCGCGATCTCCGCCGCCCGACCGTCGAGCCCCACTCGCTCCAGGACCGCCCGCGCCGCCGCCAACGCCTCCGCCATGGCATGGTGCCGGGACAGGGCGGCCACCTTGACATTGTCGAGCACGGAGAGCCGCGCGAAGGGCCGCACGATCTGGAAGGTGCGGGCGAGCCCGAGCCGGCAGATGGCATGTGGCTTGAGCCCCTCGAGGCGGCGCGCGCTGAATCGGATTTCTCCCGCGTCAGGCAGGAGGAAGCCCGAGAGCAGATTGAAGACGGTGGTCTTCCCCGCCCCGTTGGGCCCGATGAGGCCGAGCATCTCGCCTTCGGCCATGGCGAGGTCGAGACCTCCCACGGCCTGGAGACCACCGAAGCGCTTGGACAGACCACGCACCTCGAGCAAGCTCAGGGAGCCATCCTCCACGATCGGGTGAGGCGCGCCAGGTACGGCGCGGCGCCCTGGGGCAGGAAGAGCACGACGGCGATGAGGAGCGAGCCGTAGACGATGAGGTGTCCGCCCGACCAGCCGGTGGCCGCGAAGTAGCTCCGAGACAGCTCGGCCAGCGGGGACAGGATGAAGGAGCCGAGCACCGGCCCCAGGGGGGTGCCGGCGCCGCCCACGATGGGCCGGATGATGATCTCCACCGAGAGTGGGATGCCGAAGAGGGTGTTGGGCTGGAGCGAGAACTGGTAGAAGGCGTAGAAGGCGCCCCCGATCCCGGTGAGGAAGGCCGAGAGCACGCTCGCGAGAAGCTTGCACCGGAAGGCGTCGATGCCGAGCGCCTCGGCCGCCTGCTCGTCTTCCCGGATGGCCACCAGATAGGCGCCGAGCCGCGACCGCTCGAGCCGCCAGACGGCGGCGGTGGCGCCGGTCATCAGGACGAGCGCCACGTAGTAGTAGGCGCGGGGATTCTGGAACTGGAACTGCGCCGGGTTGCCCGTGAACGTGATGTACAGGCCGACTGCTCCCCCCACCGCCTCGGTATTCAGGGCGACGATCCGGCACACCTCCGCGAAAGCCACGGTGAGGAGCACGAAATAGAAGCCGCGCAGTCCGAAGCGAAAGCCCAGGTAGCCGATGATCGCGCCCAGCAGCCCCGCCGCCGCCCCCCCCACGAACATGCCGACCCAGGGCGTGAGGCCCAGCCGGAGTGACAGGATCGCGGTGACGTAGGCGCCGATGCCCACGAAGGCCGCATGGCCGACCGAGAGCTGTCCCGCGTACCCGCCGAGGATGTTCCAGGCTTGGCCGAGGTAGGCGTAGAAGAAGATCAGGGTGACGAGCGTCACGGCATAGGAGCCGATGAAGGGAGGCAGGGCGGCGAGAGCGAGGAGGGCGAGGGCCAGCGGCCAGTGCTTCACGCGACCTTTCCCCCGAGGAGGCCGGCGGGCCTGAAGAGCAGGATCAAGATGAGCAGCGAGAAGGAGACGAGCTCCTTCAACGACGGAGAGAGGAAGACGGCGCCGAGAGATTCGGCCACGGCCACGAGGAGACCGCCGAGAAAGGCCCCGGGCAGGCTGCCCATGCCGCCGATGATGACGATATTGAACGAGGTCACGCTCGCCCCGAGTCCCACGGAAGGCTGAAAGGGATAGAAGGGCGCCACCAGGGCGCCCGCCGCCCCCACGCAGGCCGCCCCGATGCCGAAGGCCACCGCGTAGACGCGTCGGACATCCGTGCCGATCACGGCGGCCCCGTAGGGATTGTCGGAAGCCGCCCGCATGCTGCGGCCGAGATCGGTCCTGAACAGGAACAGATACAGGAGGCCCGTGAGCAAGCCCGCGAGCAGGAATGTCACGAGCCGCGCCACATCCACGAAGAGAGGGCCGAGCCACACGGTGGAGAGGGCCAGAAATGATTTCACTCGCCGCGGGTCGGGCCCGAAGGCCACCAGGGCTCCGTTCTCCAGCACGAGGGCCACGCCCAGCATGAGGAGGATCTGCATCTCGTGCGGCGCCTCGATGATGCGGTTGACCAGTCCGCGCTGGACAACGAAGCCCAGCCCGAAGAGGGCGGCGGCGCAGAGGGGAAAGCCCGCATAGGGATCGAGGCCGAGACGCGTGGAGAGCAGGAAGGCCAGGTACATCCCCCAGACCATCATGTCGCCGTGGGCGAAGTTGACCACGCGCATGACGCCGAAGATCAAGGTCAGGCCCACCGCCATGAGGCTGTAGACGCCTCCGAACAGGAGGCCGTTGAGGAGGCCCTGCGCGATCAGCACGGAATCCATGGACTGTCCGGCACCTTAGCACGGCCCAAGGCCGGGATGATCCCGACCGCGGACTCGATCGGTAGGCGGCGCAACGACTCTCTTGGGGGGAGGCTTCGGAAGGGGGGCGAAGCCCCCCTCCGAGATTTCTACTTCTTCACGGGGAACACGTACCGCGTCTGTGCGGCCTCCTTGGGCCATACCACTTGAGGCTTCTGCTCCCGGATCTGGATCATGGCCGTGGAGGCATTGAGGTTGTCGCCGAGGTCGTTGAAGACCACTGGCCCGCTCGAGACCATGATGGGGTCTTTGAAACTGGTCTTCTTGATCGCCTCCACCACCGCCTCGGCCTCCGTGGTCTTGGCCCGCTCGAAGACGTCGGCCATGACCTCGACCGCCTCGTAGGAATAGCCGGAGTTGGTGTCGAAGGTCTTGCCTCCGGAGCGCTTGCCGTACTCCTCCCCGATCTTGAGGGCGCGCGTGTTCTTGAAGTTCACCCACGGGACATTGTCCATCACGTTCTCGACCAGCTCCTTGAGCTGGTCGATCTGGCCCTTCTCGTAGAAGCCCGGGGTGCCGGGGCTGATGACCCCCATCGCCTCCACGCGCTGCTTGGCCAGCTCCTGCAGGAGGAGGATGGCGCTGGTCGCCCGCACCACGGGCGCGATCACGTCAGGCTTGGCGGCCTTGACCTTGGAGACCTCCGTGGAGAGATCCTGCGTGTTCTCCGGGAAGGCGATTGTCTCCACGATGGCAAAGGGTGGCTTCAACGCGTCCACCGCGGCCTGGAACTGGCGCGCCTGGGTCTGGCCGAAGAGGTCATTGCTGTAGAGGACCACCACGCGCTTGGGGGCGACCTTGGCGTCCGCGAAGATCTCGCTCATGAACTGGACGGCCTTGCGCCCGAAGACGGCGGTGGTGACGAAGAGCCGGTACACGTACTGGACCTTCTGCTGCCCTTCCTTGACGGATTTGGCCACGTTGGCCGTGATGGCGTCCGCCGCGGAGATGTCGATGAGGAAGGGCACGCGCTTCTGCTGGGCCACGGGCACCATGGACGCGGTGTGCTGCGAGTGGAAGGCGCCCGTGAGGATCACCGCCCCCGCATTGATGAGCCGCTCGGCCTCCGTGCGCGCCACGTCGGGATTGGTCTGCGAGTCGCCGAGGAGAAGCTCGAGCCTGGCCCCGCCCATCGACTTGATGCCGCCCGCGGCATTGACGGAGTCCACGGCCATCTGAGCGCCCAGTCGGCAGGCCTGACCGATCTCCGCGAGGCCGCCCGTCACCGGGTGGACGGCGCCGATCTTGATCGTCTTGGGCTGAGCCCGGAGGACGGCCGGGAATCCCAGCGCGGCCACCCCGGTCGCGGCTCCCGCCGTCGTGAGAAAGGCGCGGCGGGGCAGTCTCGTCGTTGAGCCGTGCTCGCTCATTGATTCCTCCCTGTGGATTCTCGCCGTGGATTCTT
>DASYTI010000073.1 GCA_036002485.1 Candidatus Methylomirabilota bacterium
CTGGCGTCGCACGCCAACCGCCGGGACGTTTCCGCGGAACGCGCGTCCCCTCCTCGAGGACGGATTGGCCCGGCTGCTCCGGATCGGCCAGGACCTGGGCGTCGACGTGAACCACCACCTGGTAGCGCTCGCCCGGGGTGCCGGGATCGAGCCCGTGATGCAGGGCCGTCTCCGCGAGCAGGACCAGGGCATCGGCCTGCTGCTGGGAGACCGGGGGCGTTTCCGCGGAAACGTCCCCGAAACCTGCCGAGGCCCTAGCCCGCCCCCGGGCCCGCTGATACAGGCTCTCGCGGGCGGCGGCCAGGGCCTGCATGAGCAGCGCCCCCACCTCCGGCTCGAGCCGCCGCCTGACGACCACCATGCCGTCCTCGTCCTGATACACGTGCAGGGCTCGGCTCGCATGCCGGCGCTTCGCCTCCCGAGCCTCGGCCTGCCGATCCACGCACCGCCAGCCGCGCACGATTCGCTCGACGTGGGCGGCCGTGCCCGCGCGCCCGACCCCCAGCAGTCGCGCCTCGGTCTCCGGCGTGGCCACGCGGGTCAGGGCGCGGACCTTGGCATAGGACAGCTCGCCGCGGGCCAGGGCCTGGGCGAACAGGGGCAGCGTCCCGAGGGCGCGCGCGACCCGGACCCGCTCCCGGGCCGCGCCCAGGTCGAGCCCTACCCGCCAGCTCAGCCAGGCGGCGCAGGAGCGGAAGCCCGTGTTCCATCCCCCTCGGGCGTCGAACTCGCGGATCAGCTCGAGTAGGCGCGCGGTGGCGGCCTCGAGGTGGGCGGACAGTTCGGCGATCTCGTCGCCGAGCCGATCCAGCTCCGAGGGGAAATGCTGAGTGGCAAGCACAGATGGCGAATGGACTTGCATGACGAGCCCTCCTTCGGTTGAGGCGACTCTACACCCTGGTTTTCGAGCTCGCGGGGAGCGTCCAGGATGAGCGACTTCCGGACGAGGAATGGTTTTTGATCCGGTCGCGTCCGTTTGCGCGGCGGCGGCCGCGTGCGTGCCGCTGGGCCGGCACTTGATAAGGGCTGCGGCCGCACCACCGAGTCACCCTGCCGAGGCTGTCAAGAGGAAAAGCCTGGAATCACGAAATACGGCACGAAGCGGTTCCGGTGGCCTCTCAGGCGGTCGAAGCGACCGTGGTGTCGGGCGGCGGGGCCCGCCGCACCTTCACGGCGACGCGCAGGCTTTCCGTCCCTCCGCTCCGGCGGAGTCCCTTCACCGGCGGCACGTCGTCGTAGTCGCGGCCGTGCCCGACCTTGACGTAGGCCTGACCCACCACGGTGCCGTTGGTCGGATCGAAGCCCACCCAGCCGCTGCCCGGCAGATACGCCTCGATCCAGGCATGCGAGGCATCCGAGCCGAGGGTGAGGCCCGCGCCCGTCTCGAGGTATCCGCTGACATAGCGCGCGGGAATGCCGATCATCCGGCACAGGGCGAGCATGGCATGCGTGTAGTCCTGGCAGACGCCGGCGCGCGCGCGGACGAAGTCGGCGATGGGCGTGTCGATCTCGGTGACGTCGGACCGGTAGGTGAAGAAATCGTGGAGGTGGCGGGTGAGCCCCGAGAGGTAGTCGACGAGGTCGCCGTCGGGGGCGAGAGCGGGCGCTCGCATGGCGCTCGCCCAGTCCTGATCCAGCGGCACGCGCCGCGTCGGGGCCAGGAACTCGAAGAAGCGGGGTCTCAGCTCGGCCAGGCTGTCCGCGGCCACCCGCATGGGCTCCGGGCGCGGATAGGTGACCACGCTCGAGCGGGCCTCGATGGCCAGCCGGCGATGCGCCTCGGCGATGTGAAACTGGTGCACGCGATTGCCGTAGTAGTCGAGGTGGCTCCGTACCGTCGCCTCGGGCGACAGCTCGAGCTCGAACGACAGCAGGCTCTGGCCCTGATCCTCCGTGGGGGAAAGCCGGACTTCGTTGAAGGAATCCCAGGCCGGCTCGGGGTACCGATACTCGGTGACGTGGACCACCGTCAGGTGAACGGGCGGCTCGGGGGGCGCCGTCATGAGGCCGACTCGCCCCGCGGCTCGCGCGGATCGATGCCGGTGACGCCGAAGTAGGTCGAGCTGATGGCGTCGGAGATGGCCGACAGCTCCTGGAGCAGGGTCTCGAGTCCTGGCTCCTTGGCGTCGAGGATAGGCTCCACTCCGGGCATGTACTCGAGCCGGGCGGCGAGCCATCCCGCCTGCCGCGTGGCCGTGCCCGGCGCGCCCGGATTGAGCCGCTCGATGTTCTCGAGCGTGCCCTGGAGCGCGGCCAGGTTGTGGCGGACGCTTCGCGGGAAGTCGGGATCGAGGAGGAGGAAGGCGGCGATCCGTCGCGCCTCGAGCGCGACATGGTGTCGCTTGCGGAAGGCCTCGTACGCCGAGACCGACTTGAGCAGCGCCATGCCGCGATGGTTCTCCAGGCCCCGCGCCACGGGCTCGAGCCCGACGCCTTGCCGCTCGCGCACCTGGAGGAGCCGGAGGACATTGTCGGCGCGCTCGAGCTGCTGGCCGGCCAGGAGGAAGTACCAGCCGAGGTCGCGCGGCAGCGTCGCGTAGGCGATGCCGGAAAAGAGGTGGCTGGCCTCGCGCGCGGCCACGCAATACTGGTGCAGGCCGTCCTGCTCGAGCACGCGGTCGGTCGAGAAGCAAAGCTCCAGGTACGCTCGGTTCAGCGTCTCCCACATCTCGAGGCTGATGCGATCGCGGAGCCCCCGCGCGTCTTCCCGCGCGCGGGCCAGGCTCGCGCGGATGCTCGAGGAGTTCTGGGGGTGGAAGGCGAGCCACTCGGGCACGGTCCGCCCGTCCGCCCTGTCGAAATGCTCGCGAAAGGCTGCCTCGTCGTCGGTGAGGGCGAGGAGGGGCGCCCATTGCTCGGTGACGATGCCCTTGGCGCCCGGTATCACGGGCGCCTCCACATTGGCGTGGTAGTTGACGTCGAGCAAGCTCGCGGTGTTCTCGGCCCGCTCGATGTAGCGGCCGATCCAGTAGAGGTTCTCCGCGATGCGGCTGAGCATCAGCTCTGACCGCCTTCGCTGAGCACCCAGGTGTCCTTGGATCCGCCGCCCTGAGAGGAATTGACGACGAGCGAGCCCCGCCGGAGCGCCACGCGGGTCAGGCCGCCCGGCACCACCGTGATGTCCTCCCCCACGAGGACATAGGGCCGCAGATCGATGTGGCAGGGCTCGAAGACGCCGGCGTCGGCGAAGAACGAGGGATGGCGCGACAGCGCGATCACCGGCTGGGCGACGTAGTTGCCGGGATTGCTGCGCACGGTCTCCAGGAACTTGTCACGCTGCGCCGCCGTCGACTCCGGCCCGATCAGCATGCCGTAGCCTCCCGACTCGCCCACGGCCTTGATCACGAGCGTCTCGGCATTCTCGAGCATGTACGTCAGCCCGTCCGCCTCGGCGCCGAGGTAGGTTGGGACATTGGGGAGCGTCGGTTCCTCGTTGAGGTAGTAGCGGACCATGGCCGGCACGTAGCTGTACATGGCCTTGTCGTCGGCCACCCCCGTGCCCACGGCATTGGCGAGGGCCACCCGCCCTTGCCGGTAGACCTGGAGCAGTCCGGGCACGCCCAGCATGGAGTCGGCGCGGAAGACCACGGGATCCAGGAAGTCGTCGTCGACGCGCCGGTAGATCACGTCGACCTGCTGCCGTCCCTGGGTCGTCCGCATCCACACGCGGCGGTCCTCGACGTAGAGGTCGCGCCCCTCCACGAGCTCGATGCCCATCTGCTGGGCGAGGAAGGCGTGCTCGAAGTAAGCGCTGTTGTACTGTCCGGGCGTGAGCACGACGATGGTTGGCTCTTTGAGATCACGGGGCGACAGGCTGCGCAGCATCTCGAGGAGGGCCGTGGTGTAGTGCTGGACCGGCCGCACCCCGCGCCCCTCGAAGAGGCCGGGGAAGGTCCGCGTCATGACGATGCGGTTGGCCAGCATGTAGCTGACCCCGCTCGGCGTGCGCAGGTTGTCCTCGAGGACCATATACGTGCCGTCCTCGCCCCGGATGATGTCGATGCCGCTCACGTGCGTGTAGACGTCGTGGGGCAGCGTGATGCCGTGGACCTGGCGGCGGAAGTGCGGATTCCCCAGCACGAGCCGCCTCGGGATCACGCCGTCGTCGAGGATCCGCGCCTCGTGGTAGATATCGCGCAGGAAGAGGTTGAGGGCCCGCACCCGCTGGATCAATCCCGCCTCGAGCCGGGCCCACTCGTCGGCGGGGATCACCCGAGGGCAGAGATCGAAGGGAAAGGTGCGCTCCGTGCCCGACTCGTCTCCGTAGACGGTGAAGGTGATGCCCTGGTTACGGAAGGTCAGGTCCGCGAGGGCGCGGCGGCGACCGAACTCGACGGGCGAGAGCGACCGGATGCGCTGGACGATATCGGCATAGTGCGGGCGGGGCGCGCCGTCCGGCTCGAAGACCTCGTCGAAGAAGCTCTTGGCGTCATACTCGCCGAACACGGGCCGTCCTCCGCCCGGCTGGCCCGGGCCCGAAGCCATCGGGCTCAACGGGGCTGGGCCAGCCGCCTGAGCGGCGCGCCGGTGAGCCGCGTGTGGATCCATTCCTTGTGGAGCCGCGCGCCGATCCGCCGGTAGAAGCGGATGGCCGGGGCATTCCAATCGAGCACCGTCCACTCCATCCTGCCACAACCGCGGGCCATGGCGATCTTGCCGAGGGCCCGCAAGAGCGCCCGCCCTGCCCCCCGTCCCCGCTCCTCGGGCAGGACGAAGAGGTCTTCCAGGTACAGGCTCGGCCGCCCGAGAAAGGTCGAATACGTGAAGAAATACAGCGCGAAGCCCACGGGCCGGCGCCCGCGCCGGCAGATGAGGGTCTCGAAGTACGGCCGTCGCCCGAAGCCATGCCGCCGCGCCTTGGCGGGGGTGATCTCGACCTCGTGCACCAGCCGCTCGTACTCGGCGAGTCCCCGGATGAGGGCGACGATGGTGGGGACGTCTCGCCGCGTGCCGCGCCGGATGGAGAGCGCGGCCCGGGCCATCAGGCCGCGGCCATCTGCAGCAGTAGCTCGGTGTAGCAGCGCACCCCCGCCGTCAGGTTCTCCACGGAGATGCGCTCGTCATTGCCGTGGATGCGCCGCCACTCGCCCTCGTCGAGGACGAAGGGCCCGAAGCCGTAGCCGTGCAGCCCCATGCCGCGAAAGATCCAGTTGTCCGTGAAGCCGACCATGATCTCGGGCGCCACGATGACCCCGGGGGCGCGCCGTCCCAGCGCCCCGGAGAGGGCCTTGTAGAGCTCGGTGTCGGGGGGCGAGAGGTTGGGCACCTTGGGCGTCGACGTCACGCTCACCTCCACCTGCGGATCGGCGATGACCCGGCGCACCCAGTCCACGATCTCGCCAGGATCATCGCCGGCCAGCATGCGGCAGTCGATGTCCGCCACGGCCTCGGGCGGGATGACATTGCGCTTCTCGCTGCCCTTGAGCATGTTGACGGCGAAGGTGGTCCTGACGAGCGCGGCGTGGTGGCGGTTCGCGAAGAAGCGGGCACGGAAGGCGGGATCGCCGAGCGAGCGCTCGAGGCGGTCGAAGCCTTCTCCCTGACCCTCGGGCAGGACGGCGGCCATGCGCGCGAAGAACTCCTGGATCTCCGGCAGCACCCGCGGCGGGCGCTCGGCCTCGAGGAGACGGGTGAGGGCGCGGATCAGGCGATGCGGGGCCGTGTCGGGCCATGGCATGGACCCGTGGCCGGGCTCGCCGCGCGCGATGAAGCGAAGGGAGAGACCGACCTTTTCGGAGATGACGATGGTGCCGAAGGGGGCCCGCTGGCCCGGCTCGACCACGATGACGCCGAGCTCGGACAGGGCGTACTCGGCCCCGGCCAGCCAGTGACGACGTTCCGTGGCCACCCAGTGCGCGCCGAAGCGGCTGCCCACTTCCTCGTCGGCCGTGGCGAGGAAGATGAGATCGCGCTTGAGAGGGATCTTGGCCCGCTTGATGGCGAGCACGGACACGAGCTGGAGAATGCCCGTGGACTTCATGTCGAGGGCCCCGCGCCCGTAGACGAAGCCGTCCCGCAGCAGGCCGCCGAAGGGATCGACGGTCCAATAGCGCTCGTCGGCGTAGACCACGTCGATGTGGTGATGGAGCGCGATGCCCCCGAGCGAGCCGTCCCCGGACAGCCGGGCCACCAGATTGCCCCGGCCCGGCGCCGACTCGGCGGTCTCGCTCGCGATCCCGTCCCCGTCGAGCACCTGGGTGAGGAAGCGGGCGCCCGCCGTCTCGTTGCCCGGGGGATTGGTGGTGTTCACCCTGAGATAGGCCCGCACCAGCTCCACCGTCTCGTTTCCCAGGGCCCCCCAGTCCATCAGGACCGTCTCTCCAGCCGCCCTCTCTCCATCCAGTGACGCCCGGGATTCGGCCGCTTGGCCAGGCGCCGCTCGAGCAGCGCGGTGGCGCGCCCGGGCTCGTCCGCCCGCAGCGCCGCCTCGAGCAAGGTATCGTGAAAGACTTCGCGCTGGGCGTGGCTGCCCCCCACCTCGACGATGCGGTCCTCGACGGACGCGAGCTTGGCCACGGCGCCCGCGTACTCGCCTCGCGCAAAGGCGTGCAGACCCTCCATCATGGGCACCACCACCTCGGGCAGGGTCGGGTTGCGCGATTTCTTTCCGCGATCGCGCAGGCGCCCGAGCTGGGTCTCGGCCGCGCCCCAGTCGCCCGCCGCGCTGAGGGCCATGCCGACATGGAGATCGTGGAAGAGGAGGAGCGGCATCTCGAGCCAGCCGCGGGCCGCGGCGCCCACGTGCTTCCAGCGCGCGGGATCGGGCTGCCCGTAGAGGTCGAGGCGCCAGGCCAGGGCGACCGAGTCCTGGAGGTCCGAGGCAATCGTGATGGGGATGCTCCCGAAGACGCTCGTGAAGAGCTTGGCCACGCGATCATAGCGCCCTTCCGCGAGATGCATGAGGGCGAGATGCCAGAGCAGATGGTTTCTGAAATAGCCGAGATGGTCGCACGGATGGATGCGCGGGGGAAGCGCTTCGACCCCGCGCTCGTTCTCGCCCCGCTCGTAGAACACGTGGGCCACCGTGTGAACGGCCCACGCGTCTCTCGGGTCGAGGGCCAGGGCTCGCTCGGCTAGGGGCAGGGCCTCGGCGTAGAAGCGGTTCTCCTCCAGGGCGAAGGCGTGGTAGCCGAGCAGGTAGCCGTCGTCGGGCAGGGCGGGTCGGAGCGACCTCGTCAGCTCGAGCATATCGGCCGACCGACCCTGCCAGAAATAGATGAAGTAGAGCCGCTGCATGAGCACGGCATCGCCCGGATGCTCCGCCAAGTGCTCCCGCATCACCGGGATGGCCTCATTGCCGCGGCCGGCCACCCACAGGGCGAGGGCCTCGACGTGACGCTTCTCCCTCGGGAACAGGGCGGCCGTCGCCGCCGCGGCCCTGTCCATCTCCGCGCGCCCTTCCGGGACCTTCTCCGCGAGATAGAGCGAGATGCCGAGAGCGGCCCGCGCGAGCACGAAGTCCGGATCGGCCTCGAGGGCCGCCTGAAAATTCTCGATGATATCGGCGCCGAAGCCCAGGAGCGCGCGGACGCCGCGGTCATACGCATCGACGGCGGCGCGGGAGGTTGTGGAGACGGGCAGTCCGTACGAGTCGCGCAAGGGCACGACGATCATCCTAGCAGATGGCGCTCGAGAAAGGCGAGGGCGCGGCCCTCCGCCCACGAGCGCCGACCGGACGCGCCTTCGAGGAAGCCCGCATGGCCTCCCTCGCGGACGAAGTTGGTCTGGATGAATCGCGATCTCGAGGCCGCGTCGCGGGGCAAGGCGGCCGCCGGCATGAAGGGATCGTTCAGGGCGTTGATGAGCAGGGTGGGCCGGCAGATCTGCGCCAGGTAGGGGCCCGAGCTCGAGCGTGTCCAGTAGTCCCGCTCGTCCTTGAAGCCGTGAAGGGGCGCGGTGACCAGCCGGTCGTACTCGGCAAAGGTCCGCGAGCGGAGCGCCGCGGGGAGATCGAGGAGCCGATCGTAGAGGCGCTCCTTCTTCCTGAGCTTGGCCTTGAGCGTTCGCAAGAAGCCCGCCGTGTACATGGAGCGGTTCAGGCCGCGGTCGAGCGCGCGGGCGCAGGCCGCGAGGTTGAACGGCGTCGAGATGGCCGCCACCGCCCGGACCTGGGGCGGGGCGTCCTCGCCCTTCTCGCCGAGCCATTTCAGCAGCACATTGCCCCCCAGGGAGACGCCAATCACCCCGATCTTGAGGGTGGGCTCCCGGACGGTCAGCGTCCGCATGACCCAGTCGAGGTCCTCCGTATCGCCCGAGTGGTACATGCGGGGCGTCAGGTTGACCTCGCCGCTACACGAGCGGAAATGGACGACCACGGCGCGCCAGCCGAGCCGCTCGGCCTCGCGCATGAGGCCGCGGACGTAGTGGGACCTGCCCGAGCCCTCGAGGCCGTGGAGGATGACGATGAGGGGGGCGCCGCGCTCGCGCGCGGGCAGCCAGTCCAGGTCGACGAAGTCGCCGTCCGGCGTGCTCATGCGGTCCCGCCGGAGCTCCGGCAGCTTCGGCCGGCGGAAGAGCGGGCCCCAGAGGGTCTGGAGATGCGGCCCCCGAAACCACCAGGGTGGGTGGTAGTCGGGGGCCGTCAGCTTCGTGGTGGCCGTCCGGGGGTGGGGGCTCCTCGCCGTGGCTATTCCTGGCCCTGGAGGAGCAGCTTCACGATCTCGGGTGCGATCTCCCTCGCCCGCTGCTCCAGCTGTGCGTCAGTCAAGTTCGCGATGGGGTGCGGGAGGGCGAGGAACTTGTAGTTCGGCACGCCCCAGGCCACGGCCATGGCCCGGCCCGTTCCTTCGAACACGTCGGTCACGATCGAGGCCGCGGGAATCCCGGCCTTCTCGAACACGATTCCGTCGAGCACACTGCCCGACGAGCAGGACCCTCAGTCTCCGATGCCGGCCACCACGACGTCCACGCCGCGCTTGGCCTCGTCGATGATCTCCTGGTGCGCGGGCACGCTCGAGTTGTGCTTGCGCCACATCGTGCACTCGGCGGCCCCGTACTCCTGCTTGAGGATCTCCCCGACCTTGGCGAGGAGCTTGTCCGAGTTGAACTTCGTGTTCTCCACGAGCCCGATGCGCTTGCCCGTGAGCGAGTCGGGCCGCGCCACGAACGTCAGCGGCTGCTGGCGCGGCTCGACCGTCGGATCGAGGATCTCCATGGCCATCACACCCTCCTGTCCTGTATGAGCTTCGTGATGCTCTGGGACGACTTCTTGCCCCCGGCCCATCCCGGGATATAGCAGGAAAAGGCCCCCGCCCGACCTCCCGCCGCGAGCACGAGCACGTCCTGCGGGCTGGGGACGAGCGGCCGCATGGTGGTCTCGTCCGCGGGCGTCACCGCTCCCGCCAGGCGCGCCGCCCGCTTGAGGTGGGCCACCGAGTTGTGGGTGTTCTCGTACACGAACTGCTGGATGTCCTTCTTGGACCAGCCGTCGTTGGCGATGGTGCGCATGTGCTCGCCCGCGAGCACCACGCAGTACTGCGGCTGGCCATTGGTGCTGCCGTGATGCTTCATGTCGTCGCAGAGCGAGGTGAGAACGCCCTGGGCCGTGCTCGACAGCTGGTTGTAGAACTGGTGCGGACCCTCCGCCGACATGACGGTGACCGTGCTCTGCTCGGGCTTGAAGCCGCGCTCGACATGCAGAGGCGTCCAGGGACTCTCCGCTTCGTTCTCGGCGATGACATAGCTGTACTTGCCCGGGTGTCCGACCGTCCCCCGATCGAGGGCACCGGGCAGCGTGCCGATCACGTTTCGCATCACCAGCCGCACGGCGCGGCCCACGGTGGCGTTCGATCGCCAGCCCGGCCCGAAGAGATTGTCCCCGGAATTGAAGCGCAGCCGGGCGGCCAGGGGTCCGTTCACGATCATCAGCACGGCGGCGCCTCCCGTGGAGGTCGCGGGCCCGTGGTAGCCCCACTGGGGGTCGGCGATGCCCTCGATGGCCGCCACCACCACCGGCATGTGCTCGGGGAGGCACCCGGCCATGACGGCATTGATGGCAATCTTCTCCGCCGTCACCGCGACCTGACGATTGGTGATGAAGGCGACCTGCTGCCGCGGCTCGAGCCCGGCCGCCTCGAGCATGGCCTGGACGGCCCGCTCGGTGGGCGGCACCACGGGTAGTCCGTCCGTCCATCCCTGCTGGTAGCAGAACTCGATGGCGTGGCTGAGATCGTCGACCGGATAGCGCTTGGACTCGATCTGAATTGTCATGGGGGCGATTATACTCCAACCGGCAGCCCTTCTCCGGCGAGGTGGGAGCGGACAGTTAAGGACCGGCACTGGGGCAAGTTGCGAGCCAGATCAACCCAGCCCTCGCCTCGGGCTACGCCCTCAGCTCGAAGTGCCACGCGCGAGCGGGCCGGCAGCCCGAGGCGTACGTGGCCGTTCGAGCTGAGGGGCGCAGCCACGAGGCGAGGGCTGAGTTGAACGTACGTTGAGGGTTGCCGGCCCGCTCGCAAGGAAGTATGGAGAAGCAAATTGGCCCAGTGCGCGCGAGATCGACGGACGGCCAGCTATGATACGATGACGCCATGAACCCGATACCTTTTCAGGTCTTCGGCATCAA
>DASYTI010000074.1 GCA_036002485.1 Candidatus Methylomirabilota bacterium
GGCCCAGAGGCTCGAGGCGCAGATACAGCTCCGAGTACATCAATGCGCCGGGATGGACGAGCAGTACTCGCATACGGGAGAGTATACCGCGCTTAGGTAGCTCGGAGGGGGGCTCCGCCCCCCTTCCGAAGCCTCCCCCCCGATCAGATTGCGCCGGCGAAGCCGGCGCTCGAAGCGGAACACTCCTTCTCGCTAGGGCAGGGGAATTACTTGGACAGGCGCCGACGGAGGCGCCGGGACGCCGATCTCGGCCGAGGGCAGGTCGCGCGCCTTCTGGAAGAGCACGCGGTAGCTCTCGAGCCCGCCGTCGCGGTGCAGATGCGCGCCCGCCCAGAGATAGATCTGGAAGAGCCGGTAGACGCGCTCACCAAAGCGCGCGGCCAGCTCCTCGTGGGCGGCCTCGAGATTGCGCGCCCAGGCCTGGAGAGTGAGGAAGTAGCTGTGCCGATCATTGTGGAGCGCGATGGGCTCGATGGCGGTGCGGTTGGCGGCGGCAAAGAGCTCGGGGAGGACCACGGGGGTGTGGTCACCCGGAAAGATGTACCGGTACGTGAACGCGCTGACATCAAACTTGCGGCGACCCGCCGCGAAGTCCATGTAGAGTCGCCTCCCGGGCTTGAGGAGCGCCTCGAACTTCCTGAAGAGCGCGGGATAGTCCGGGAGATGCTCCATGACCCCCAGGAGCACGATGGCGTCGTAGCGCTCCACGGGCTCGTAGTCGAAGATGCTCTCGAACACGGCCCGAAGCCGGCCGGGCAGGCTGTGGGTCGCGCACCACTCGGAGAGGTAGGCGTACTGCTCGCGCGAGATGGTGAGCATGGTCACGTGCACGCCCCGCGAGCCCGCATAGCCCGCGAAGGAGCCCCAGCCGCCGCCCACATCGAGCACGTGCCCGCCCGCCTCGAGCCGGCAGGCGTCCAGGATCCAGTCGAGCTTGTTCTGGGCCGCCTGCTCCAGGGTGTCGTCCTCCGAGTGATAGAGGGCCTGGGAGTAGAGCCGGAACTTGCGATCGAGGAAGGCAAAGTAGAAGTCATTGCCGTAGTCGTAGTGCTGGGGCACCCAGGTCTTGTCGGCGCGCGCGTCGCCGAGCAGCCACGGCTGGACAAATCGCCAGATGGACGCGAGGGGATGCCGATCCGAGAGCACGCGCCGCAGATCGAGGGCGGCGAGGAAATCTCCCGAGAAGTCGAGATCGCCGCGCATATAGGCTTCGCCAATGCGGGTCTCGTCCATCGAGAGCAGGGCCCGCCAGCCTCGAGGAGACCGCAAGGCGATTCTGAAGGCGGGGCGGACCCCGAGCCCCATCCGAAGCACCGAGCCATCCATGAGCTCGAGGTCGAAGGTAGGCGCCTCGGGACGTGCGAGCCGATGTGCCAGCGCGCGCAGGGCGAGAGGAGCTCGAGCCCGGTCCGGCATCGCGCCGTACGGTAGATGAGCGCCCCGGGAGAGTCAAGATCATTGACCCGTGCGGGGGCGCGGGCTACTCTGGGACGCGCTGCCCCGCGCTCTTCCGGGCGCGCCGGAGACTCCAGCATGCACTGTCCGCGCTGCCGGCACGAGAACGCCGCCTCGTCGCGGTTCTGCACCGAATGCGGCGCGCGTCTGGCCGTGTCTTGTGGATCGTGCGGCGCCGAGCTCGGCGAGGGTGTCCGCTTCTGCGGTCAGTGCGGCCAGCCCGTCGATGTCAAGGGCGCGAGTCAGCCGCGCTTCTCCTCGCCCGAGGCTTATACCCCGCGGCATCTCGTGGAGAAGATCCTCACCTCCAAGGGCGCGGTCGAGGGTGAGCGCAAGCAGGTCACGGTGCTCTTCGCCGATCTCAAGGGCTCCATGGAGCTCCTGGCCGACCGCGATCCCGAAGAGACGCGCAAGCTCCTCGACCCTGTCCTCGAGCACATGATGGATGCCGTCCACCAGTACGAGGGCACGGTCAACCAGGTCATGGGCGACGGCATCATGGCCCTCTTCGGCGCCCCCCTCGCCCACGAGGATCACGCCGTGCGCGCCTGCTATGCGGCCCTCCGCATGCAACACTCGGTCAAGCGCTACGCCGACGAGGTGCGGCGCACCGAGGGCGTGCCCATCCAGATCCGGGTCGGGCTCAATTCTGGCGAGGTGGTGGTGCGCTCGATCGGCAGCGACCTGCACATGGACTACACCGCCGTCGGGCAGACGACGCACCTGGCCGCCCGCATGGAGCAGATGGCCACGCCGGGCTCGGTCCTGACCACGGTGGACACGCTGCGGCTGGCCGAGGGGTACGTGGAAGCGCGCTCGCTGGGCCCCATGTCCGTCAGGGGTCTGGATGTGCCCCTCGACGTCTTCGAGGTTACGGGCGCCGGAGTGGCGCGCTCGCGGCTCCAGGCCTCGGCGCGGCGCGGGCTGTCGCGCTTCGTGGGGCGCGCCCCCGAGCTCGATCTGCTCCGCGAAGCGCTCGGGCGGGCGGAGGGCGGTCATGGCCAGGTGGTGGCCGTGGTGGGCGAGCCGGGCGTCGGCAAGTCCCGACTCCTGCACGAGCTGACTCAGGCGGTCCCGAGGCCGCCCTGGCTCGTCCTCGAGAGCCGCTCGGTCTCCTACGGAAAGGCCACGCCGTATCTGCCCATCAGCGACCTGCTCAAGGGTTACTTCCAGGTCGAGGCGCGGGACGGGGCCCGCGAGCTTCGGGCCAAGGTCGTGGCCCGGCTGCGCGCGCTCGACGAATCGCTCGAATCCGCCATCCCGGCCTTCCTGACGCTCCTGGACGTGCCCGCCGAGGAGGTGCGCTGGCAGGGGCTCGACCCCTCGCAGCGCCGTCAGCGCACCCTGGATGCCGTCAAGGCGCTCTTGCTCCGCGAGAGCCGGAATCAGCCGCTCCTCGTGGCCTTCGAAGACCTGCAGTGGGTGGACAGCGAGACGCAGTCGCTCCTGGACAGTCTCGTCGAGAGCCTGCCCCGCGCGCGCGTGGTCCTTCTCGTCAACTACCGGCCGGAGTACGAGCACGGCTGGTCCGGCAAGACGTACTACACGCGGCTGCGCCTGAACACCCTGGCGCGCGAGAGCGCCGACGAGCTGCTGCAGGCGCTCCTGGGCGACGACGCGGGACTGGATCCGCTCAAGCAGCTTCTCGTCGCCCGCACCGGCGGCAATCCCTTCTTTCTCGAGGAGAGCGTGCGCACCCTCGTGGAAACGGGCGTGCTCGAGGGTGAGCGCGGCCAGTACCGAGCGGCGCGGTCTCTGGCCGCCATCCAGGTGCCGGCCACCGTCCAGGCCATCCTGGCCGCCCGCATCGACCGGCTTCCCGCGCGGGACAAGCGCCTGCTCCAGTCGGCCTCCGTCATCGGCAAGGATGTGCCGTTCGCGCTCCTCCAGGCGCTCGAGGACGCCCCCGAGGAAGAGCTGCGCCAGGGCCTGGCCCATCTGCAGTCGGCCGAATTTCTCTACGAGACGAGCCTCTTTCCCGATCTCGAATACACTTTCAAGCACGCCCTCACGCACGAGGTCGCCTACGGCGCCCTCCTCCACGGCCATCGCCGCGCGCTCCACGCGCGGCTCGTCACGGTGATCGAGCGCATGACACCGGGGCGGCTGGCCGAGCGGGTGGATCGCTTGGCCTATCACGCGCTTCACGGTGGGCTCTGGGACAAGGCGGTTGTCCTCTACCGCAAGGCGGGAGGCAAGGCGGCCGCCCGCAGCGCCTATCGCGAGGCCGCCACCTGCTTCGAGCAGTCGCTCGTCGCGCTCGGGCATCTGCCCAAGAGCCGCGTGCGCGACGAGCAGGCGGTGGATCTTCGACTCGACCTGCACAATGCGCTCGTGCCCCACGGCGAGGTCAGCCGCATGCTCGAGACGCTTCACGAAGCGGAGCGGGTGGCCGCGGCTCTGGGAGATCAGCGGCGGATGGGGCAGGTGGCGGCCTACATGACCCAGGACTACTGGTGGACGGGCCAGCCGGATCGCGCCGTCGCCTCGGGACAGCGGGCCCTCGCCATCGCGGGCAAGCTCGGCGATGCCGCCCTCGAGGCCATCGCCAACATGCGCCTGGGCCAGGCCTACGCGAGCCTCGGCGAGTACCGGCGGGCCGTCGAGGCCCTGGGCCGCAATGTCGAGCGCGCGGGGAGCGAGCCCACCGGCGGCATGGCCCTCCGCTCGGCCGCCTCGCTGGCCTGGATGGCCTGGTGCCTCGGCTATATTGGCGACTTCGCCGAGGCGAGCGCGCGGGCCGAGGAAGCTCTGCGCCTGGCCGAGGCGGCCCAGCATGATCTCTCGCTGGCCATGGCCTATGCCGGCGTGGCCCGCCCGTATCTCGTGCAGGGCGATTTTCCGCTGGCCATATCCTGGCTCGGCCGGAGCATCGAGATTTGCCGGCGCGCGAGCTTTGCCCCGCTCTTCCTCCTCGTGGCGGGCGATCTGGGCCAGGCCTATGCCCTGTCGGGGCGCGTCGAGGAGGGGCTCGGCCTCCTCCAGGAAGCGACGGCCCAATCGGCAGCGCTGAATCTTCTCCCCACGCATGCCTGGAACGTCACCATGCTCGCCGAGGTGTGCGCGCTCGCGGGGCGCCGCGAGGAGGCCCTCACGCATGTCGAGCGTGGCCTGGCCATGGCCCGCGCCCATCGCCAGCGCTGGCTCGAGGCCGAGGCGCTGCGCATTCTGGGCCAGCGACGGGCCGCCCAGTCGGCGCACGCGCCGGCGCGCGCGGCCCTCGAGGAAGCCATCGGGATCGCCAGCGAGATGGGGCTAAGGCCGCTGCTGGGCCGCTGCCATCTGGCTCTGGGCCGGGCGCTCGCCCGCGCGGGCGGGCCGGACTCGGGGCAGGAGCACCTCGAGCAGGCCGCGGAGCTCTTCCGTGACATGGGCATGCGCTTCTGGCTCGAGCGCGCGGAGGCCGCGCGGGGCCGCTCCGGGCACTAGGTCCACCACGGCTTGGCATGGCATAATCCCGGCGTGATCCTGCGCGGGTCGCTTTTCCGCAAGTACGCCATCCTCTTCGCCGCCCTGGTGAGCGGGGCGCTGCTCGTCAGCGGCCTGCTCGAGACCTACTTCTCGTACGTGGAGAACAGGGACGCCCTGGCCGCCCTCGAGCAGGAGAAGGCGCGCGGCGCGGCGGCCCAGATCGAGCAGTTCGTCAAGGGGGTCGAGCAGCAGATCGGCTGGACGACGCAGCCGCCCATCGTCGCGCCGGCCGCCGCCATGGAGCAGCGACGTGGCGACTACTTCCGTCTGCTCCGTCAGGTGCTGTCCGTCACGGAAGTCAGCTACATCGACCCCGAGGGGCTCGAGCAGCTCCGCCTCTCGCGCCTGGCCATGGACGTCGTGGGCAGCAAGACGGACTATTCGAAAGACCCGCGCTTCCTCCAGCCAAAAGCCGGACGCGCCTACTTCAGCCCCGTCACCTTCCGCAAGGAGTCCGAGCCCTACATGACCATCGCCCTGGCCGGCAGCGAAAAAAAGCCCGGGGTGACGGCGGCCGAGGTCAATCTCAAGTTCATCTGGGACGTGGTCTCCAAGATCAAGGTGGGCCGGGAGGGACGGGCCTACGTGGTGGACTCGAGCGGGGCCCTCATCGCCCATCCCGACATCAGCCTCGTCCTGAAGAAGACGGACCTGTCGGCCCTGGCCCAGGTGCAGCAGGCCATGCGCGCCGGGAAGGCCGGCGTCTCCACGCCCCTCGTCGCCAAGGATCTCGATGGACGCCGCGTGCTCGCCGCCTCCGCCCCCGTGGCCCCGCTCGGCTGGTCGGTGCTGATCGAGCAGCCCTGGGCCGAAGTCGTCGAGCCGCTTCGCGCCTCCGCCGTCCGCACGGCCGGCCTGGCTTTTTTTGGCATCATCCTGGCCGTGCTGGGCAGCCTCGTCCTCGCCCGCCGGATGACCCGGCCCATCCAGACCCTCCAGGAAGGCGCCGCGCGCATCGGGGCCGGGGATCTCGGGCACCGGCTCGAGGTCAAGACGGGCGACGAGATCGAGAGCCTGGCCGAGCAGTTCAACACGATGACCTCGCAGCTCCGCGAGTCCTACGCCAATTTGGAGCACAAGGTCGAGGACCGTACGCGAGAGCTCTCCGAGGCGCTCCAGCAGCAGACGTCGACCAGCGAGATCCTGCGGGTCATCTCGAGCTCGACCACCGATCTTCAGCCGGTCATGGACGCCGTCGCGGAAAGCGCGGGCCGTCTGTGCGACGCCGACACCGTGATCCACCGGCTCGAGGGAGACTTCTCCGAGCGGGTCGCCCACTTCGGGCCTACGCCCTCCGGGCCGCTCGGCACACGCATCCCGCTGACGCGCGGGTCCGTGAGCGGCCGCGCGATGATCGATCGCCAGCCCGTGCACGTCGAGGATCTGCAGGCCGCGGGCGAAGAATTCCCCGAGGGGTATGCGCTCGCCCAGGAGTACAACCACCGGACCACCCTGTGCGTGCCCATGCTGCGCGAGGGCGTGGCCATTGGCTCCATCCTGCTCCGGCGAAGGGAAATCCGACCCTTCACGGAAAAACAGATTGCCCTGCTCCAGACCTTCGCGGACCAGGCCGTCATCGCCATCGAGAACGTGCGTCTTTTCAAGGAGCTGGAGGCCCGCAACCGCGATCTGACCGAAACGCTCGAGCAGCAGACGGCGACTGCCGAGATCCTCCGGGTCATCAGCAGCTCGCAAACCGACGTCCAGCCCGTGTTCGAGACGATCGCGGAGAACTCGCTCCGCCTCTGTGACGCCACCTTCAGCACCGTGTTCAGATACGATGGTGAGCTCGTCCACCTGGCCGCTCTTCGGAATGTCACCCCGGAGGGCGCCGCGGCCATTCGCAGCGCGTTCCCCATGCCGCCCAGCCGGGGGGGGGCGTCGGCTCGGTCCGTTCTGACTCGCCGCATCGTTCACATCGCCGACGTGCGGGATGATCCCGAATACGTGCTCGGCGGCCTCGCCGATGTCGCGAAGTTCCGAAGCATCCTCTCCGTGCCCATGCTGCGGGACGGACAGCCCATCGGAACGATCACGGTGGCGGCGGCGCGGACGATGCTGTTTCCGGACAAACAGGTCGAGCTGCTGAAGACCTT